>CAZBHP010000001.1:0-13974 GCA_964491795.1 uncultured bacterium
CTCATCCATCAGAGAGCCGCCTAGTGGATGAAATAAGTAGCCAACCGGGTTTAAATCATCTTGATCAATAAACATTTGAGGTTTACTGTGTTTTATTTAAATAACCAGGAGATTTGCATGTATAAATTGAGCAGAATTTTTTTTCTTTTCTTTGTAAGCATGAACTTATGCGCTTACGCAGGCGATGATTCAATAGAGAAAACAGGACGAAAAATACGGGTTCATCTTGATAACTTTACCTTTGAAGATGGGGGAATTTGGTTTCTAAAGCCCTCTTCTAATGTCCGCTGTGGAATTGCAGCTCTTCGTAGTGATACAGTAGGTTACTATTACTTAGATTCCATAGATGAATATTGGGAGTGCCCAAACGGCCACAGAAACCCTGGGGTTTATTACGGTCAAAAATGCACATCATGTGGTTGGCCGATCTGGAAAAACTAACTGCTACCATAGACCTCTTGCGCAATTCCATTCATTCGTTAAAATCGCTCTTTTCTCGCAGATTTTCCCCATACCTCCTAACCTACTTTTCAAGTAGGCTTCGTCGGTATGGTCATTTCCGCAAAGCGGAAATTAAAAATCCGCAAAAAAATCTTCGATTTTTCCGATATAAAGCGAATTACGCAAGAGGTCTAATTCTATTTTCATTTTGTGTTCTCTTAAGTGCACAAGAGCCACCTTTTTCTGTTAGAGAGGGGATTGACCGAATCCCTTCTGAAGATCAGGAAATTCTCTCTTCTTTTTTCCGGGGCTTACTCTCTAAAGGCGAGTTTGCAGCTGTTCTTCTGGGGAATAAACCTGCAACTCTGCAAGATTGTGGAATATGGTGGTGTGTAAGAGCTCCAATGCCACTCAGAACTAAATTTCTCCTTCTGTATCAAGGCTGGCAAACATGGAATAAATATGCTTACCTTTTTCGGACAGGCAAATATCGTTTCATTGATGCTGGATATGCAACTGTTACAAGCGCAAAACGTCGCTTAGGCGTATGTAACTGGTGGTTTGGAAAAGAAACACATTATAAACAAATGTCTCTTTGTAGCCAATTCACCCAGCCACTGACCATTCAACAAGATGAAGATTTAGGAGGTGTGCTAGGCTATCCCAAAGAAGGGATAGAAAGTTTTTGTGAAAAAGAGCGCTTAGAATTTACCCTATCGTTTTTTCCTTATGACATTGCTTTGCCTCTTTTAGGATCAAACACAACATACACCCCTCTAGATCTTTTAGACGGCTATCCTCTAGATTTAACACAAAAATATACCCATCTTCTTAAAAATCTCCCCTTGTATACTATCCCTTTTCCTGAAGAACCATTTTTCCCAACAATTCCGTATGGTTGCGCCTCCCCTCCTCCTTTAAATCCTTTAGAAGAACCCGATCTCGATGCTAAAATCATCCGTCTGTATAATAGCGATCATTTCCTAGAAGAAATCTTAACCCTGATCAGCACTCAATGAAGCTACGTCTTTTACTTACATTTATTTTTGGAGTCTTCTTAGGCTCGATATCTCCTTTTCTTTGGCAATCTAGCTTTCTAAAACCCCCAACACCTATAGATATCGCTCTTGGCGAAATTCTCTATGAAGAACTTTCACGTTATCCCAAAGAATATAATGAAACTCAGCTCTCACGGGTTTTCTCCGATCTACTATCGTCTAAACGCACCCCTCAGCCCCAAGAATACCGCGACAGAGTCCTCCTTGACATGTGTGCTCAACAGGCACACACAATTGCGATGGACAATTTATCTAAAGCAAATGCATTTCTTAGTCAGCTTGCACAAAAACCCTCTATTACCTCTATCGATGGAAAAGTATATATAGAAGTCCTTGAAGAAGGCTCTGGCCCCAAAATCACCTCTTCAAATGCCGTTTCAATCTATTTTAAGCAATACGACATCAGCGGCACCATTCTCAAAGACACCTTTAACAGCAAACCTTCTACTATCCCTCTATGGAAAATGATTAAAGGCTTTCAACTAGGTTTAGAAGGAGCTTGTGTTGGTGAGAGACGTAAGATTTACATCCATCCTGACTATGGCTTTGGCAAGATCAGCTCTAAAGAAGACACCAATAAACTTCTTATCTACGAAGTTGCCATTCTTGAAAAAATATCCCCTTAAAACCCGGTTAGCTACTTATTCGCCCTAAGCACTGAGCGAACCAATTAAGATACGAGCTAAACGACGAAGTTAAGGTTCTTCATCTTAACGAGGAGATGAGTGAAGTAGATTAGTTGGTGTAGCCAGTGCTAAGGGCGAATAAGTAGCCAACCGGGTTTAAAAGAACCTCCTTCTTCAGAAGGAGGAATTCTTATGTCGCATTCTTACAACTCAATTGTAATTTTGAGCCTCAATCTTACATTTCGATTGTAAAATTGCAGTAAAACGCTGAATACAAACTAAAAATTTAATCATATTTAATTTAATATAAGCAACTTACGAGTTGAAATTCTTTTAATTCGACCGCGCTGCTTCCCAAAACACAAAACTCTCATCATCATAAGCGCCGATAAGAATCATTTGAGCATTTTTGACTAAGCTTTGGATGTCCCCTTGCGTTACAGATCTGTCTTGCCTAATAGCTAAAGTCGCTTTACTCACTACGCACAAAGAATGCCAAATAGCATTTGACGCATACAAACAAGTATCTACAAGATGCTTAGACAAGTTGTCTTTTTGAATTACGTAATAGGATTCCTTTTCATCGTGCACTTCAATCTGTGAAAATACAGAATCTGTAGCTGGAGTTAGGTAAGTTGTATTCACATCGTCAAACACACAAGTGGCCAAAGGGATTGTTTCTAATTTCTCTAGAATTATAGAACTTATTTCATCCCTGATACTTCCACCCACTCCACCAAAAGTAAATTGATACAGCTGATCATCAGGCGTTTTTTCTTTATAAAGAAGGGTATAGAATTCCCCCTCCAAACTCGATGCAAGATGCGTAAAAACTTCTGAACACAACCTGTTTGTTCCTACTAAATTATCTTCTAAATAAGGCAAAACTCTCGATCGATCTAACAGATACTTCTGCAGCGTTTTCATTACTTATTCTCCCACTTGACTAAGTATATCATGATAATACTTAAACTATAGTCCCCTTCTGCAACCACAACTGCAAACCCGTTAAGCGCCACTGGAAGCTCACTTTCAGTGGCGCCCCCCCCGGCAACTCCGTTGCCGCCCTTTTGTTAGCCCTGTCCCCAAAGGGGACAGCCAATGGCGAGATATCGGAAAGAGAAATCAAATATCACGAGTCTGCAAGAGCTTTTCTAGCGGCGAGCCAGTGTTTCACACGCGAGCCCGAAGTGATATTTGATTTATCGAACCGAGATTCCGCCCAATGGTGGGCGTGGGAGGGATATGTGGAACATCCCTCCCACATAAAACCAGGTTTATGTAAGACCCCATCTAAAAACGTTGGTTATCTTCCATTTTGTATAACCCCCTACGCGGTCGTTTACGACTGCGTTGCATTTACTACAGCACGCGGAAGATTTCGACGGGGGATGAGAGGCCGCGGGGGGTGATGAGTCCAAGTGGCTCTGCTTCGATCTTATCTTTTACGTGGGGCGCCTCTAAAGTCTCTCTGGTAATTAAAACCTCCATCTCCCCTGCCTGCTCACAGATGCGAGAGGCCAGATTCACACCATGACCGAGAACAGTGTAGCTTAAATGGTTCTCGGCTCCAATGTTGCCTGCGATAACACTTGCTGTGTGTATACCGATCCCTACGGGAAGAATGGGCAGCTGTCTAAGGGAGCGCTGCGCGTTCCACTCTCTCATGACAGCACGTATGCTGGTTGCACATAAGACTGCTTGAAGGGCGGCATCTTTGGTGTCGAGAGGGGCGCCAAAAAGCGCCATCACCTCATCTCCTATATACTTATCAATCACACCTTCATGCTCATCGATTACTCTTGAGATGATGGTTAAACAGTCGTTAAGCATGTCGAGAACGAGGATGGGAGACATTGTTTCAGTAATCTTGACAAAGTGGCGAATGTCACAGAAGAGAATTGTCACTTCGCGAATCTCTCCCCCTAGTTTGACGCCTTCTTTGAGAATTTTTGCAGCAACTTCTTTAGAGACAACTTTATCTAGAATACCACGCACCTCTTCTGCCTGTTGCATCTCTTTTGTCATCTGATCAAAGGAGCGACAGAGGAGCCCTATCTCATCATTTCTTCTTTTTCCCGCTTCAGAAATGTGAACTGAACTATATTTACCGGCTCCTATTTGTTTGGTTGCCAAAGCAAGCTCTTGAATAGGACGAATCACATGCTTGAGAATATGGCTTAAAACAAAAAGTGTAATAATAAGTGCTATCAGAGATGCGAGCACATGCTGCCATGTGACCTGCTTGATCAGAATGGCTGCTTGATTATTTAACTGTTTAAGCATGCTGAAAACGTTCGCTCTCACCTGGACAATAAAGATAGAGCCTCTCTCTGCCTCTAGTGAGTGGACGTGAGTAAAAAAATATTCTCTGTCAGCTATGTTTTTGACTGTCCCTGTTTTTTGTCGGACCATCTCTTTGGCCCGATCAGGGGATAGTCGCGGGAGCGTCCGCACATTACCGGCACTATCAAAGAGGATGTTTTTCCCATCTTTATTTACAAAAAGAATATCATCTGGTGAGGCTAGCGCAAGGTCTTGCAAAAGAGGCATAATGTTGATCCCAACAGTTAAAGAGCCTCGTCTTGGCTCTTTGTTACCTGTTGTCCAATCGGTTAAAAAAAGCGATTTTCCAAGATAAATTCCTTGCAAGGGATCTTCATCAAATAGCTGCAGCTTGCCGGCAACACACTCTGTCCTCTCCCCCTTTACAACCTCAGGGACACAAGCTTCTTGAAGAAGAGAAGGATTTGCAAAATAGGTATCTTCTGCAAGAAAACCTTTTGCCCAACGTATACGCCCATCTACTACGATTTCCCCTCTTAACAAAGAGACAATTCCTTTAGGAGCAAAGTTGTCTAGTGGATTGTAATTCCAAATTCCAGATCCAGTAAGGGCGCCGAGCTCCCACACCATTCTATTCTGCTCGTGGCGGTCTCCCCAGTTTCTAATCCTTGCTCGACTTAAGCGCTCACCTGCTTTTTTAAACAGGTTGTAGAGAGAGAGGGTTTTTTGTTTTAAAAGAGAAGCTGCCTTTTCCTGGGCCCAGGCATCTCTTTCTATGGGAGTTTGCAAAACACGGATAAAATCTGGCTTTTCTAACAGCTTTACTTTTGCAAGACGAATCGATTCGATCGTTTCTGTAATGATCCCTTTGTAAGCTATGACCCCCTCTTCTGTAACTTCGTCACGTAAAGGTCCTTGAGGGACTACCACTTTTTCTTTAAGATTTTCAGTGTCCATAGCGAGAAGCTGATCTACTGTAAAAAGAAGCCAATCATCAGCATCACTTCGTCTATTTTCAATCTTTTTACTAGTAGAGAGGTCCGCTCCCATCGGTATTGCTTGATTAGACCAGAAAGGGATTCCAATAAACGCCTCTAACTTATCTCCCTTCATTTTTATGACAACCGATAAAAAATCATCCACCGGCAATCGCAAAAACTCTTGGAAAAACGGAGGGCGTAGAGCGATTAGAGATGTCAGCTCTCCCTCGTTGATAGATTGGACAAAGTCGAGCGACTCGTTCATGAGAAGAAGCCTAGCAGCGCTTTCCCAATCACGCGTCTCGTAGTTATAAAGAGAGGGGGCAAATCTTTGATTTAACCATCCGATGTTCTGCACAGCACTAAGCACTGTATCAAGGCGTGTTGCAATCCCTTTAGTGTTGATATCGATATAGGTAACGATGTTTTTCTGCATCTCACGATCGTTTGCCACAATCTGCGCATCGATTTTCTCTTTTGCTTTTTCAAGGCTACTACGCACCTCCATATTTGTGACAACGGTCGACAAAATCATAGAGAGGGCAAAAAGGATCGAGATTAAAAGAAAACAGCGTGTTCTGAGCGACATATTATCCGGTACATACAAGAAGGGGGAGTTTATTTCAGTATAAAAAAAAGTCCCTTTCAAATATGGCTTTTAATATACTTAGAGAGGGCGGTAACTATGGAAATTTTTAAGATTACAGGTGGCGTTCCTTTGAAAGGAACGGTGCGAGCCTCTGGGGCAAAAAACGCAATCAACAAGCTTCTTGTAGCCTCTCTTCTCTCTGATAAGCGGTGCTTTTTCCGCAATGTGCCAAACATAACCGAAGTTGAAATCACCGTTGATCTCTGCAAAGAGATCGGCATGGAAGTTATTTGGGACAAAAAAAATAGCACGATGGAAGTGATTACAAAGTCTTTGAAGAGCACTTACATCCCGCAAAGATTTTCCGGGGCTAACCGTATCCCTATTTTAATGATTGGGGCTCTTCTTGGAAGAACCGAGGAAGATATTGTCGTTCCAACAGTCGGCGGGGATCAAATTGGAAAACGTCCCGTTACCTTCCACATCGATGCTTTGCGCTCTTTGGGAGCTGAGATCGAATACCGGGAAATGAAAAAAGATGGAGCCTGGTTTGCACGTGCGCACAATGGTCTTCGCGGCGCTGTTATAGAGCTACCTTACCCCTCAGTTGGTGCTACAGAAAATACGATCCTTGCAGCTTGTAGAGCCTCTGGTACGACGATAATTAAAAATGCTGCGATGGAGTGCGAGATCATCGACCTGATTCTCTTTTTACAGAAACTCGGCGTCCATATCCATGTTGATGTCAACCGGACCATCCATATCCGCGAGACAAAAAAGTTTTATGAAGTAGACCATACCGTCATCACAGACCGTATTGAGTCTGCATCTCTTGGGATCGCTGCGATCAGCACCAAAGGGCGCATCTTTGTTGAAGGGGCAAAGCAAGAACATCTTCTCACTTTCCTCAATAAACTTAGAGAGATTGGAGGAGGCTTTCGCGCTTACGACCACGGTATCGAGTTTTTCTATAACGGACCCCTTAAAGGAGGCGTCCATATTGAAACCGATGTCCACCCAGGTTTTATGACCGATTGGCAGCAGCCTTTTGTGGCTTTGTTAACCCAGGTAGACGGCTGCTCTGTGATTCATGAAACTGTCTATGAGAACCGCTTTGGCTACACAAAGATCCTCAAAGAGATGGGGGCTGATATCGATGTATTTACTCAATGCCTCGGGCCACGCCCTTGCCGTTTTGCCGAAGAGAACCACCTCCACTCGATAGTGATCAAAGGACCCCGTAAGCTGAAAGGGAAAAACATTGTGATTCCCGACCTCAGGGCTGGTTTTTCCTACATTGTGGCGGCGCTTGTTTCTAAAGAAGAGTGCGTCTTGAGTAATATCCATTATTTGGACCGGGGGTATGAAGCTTTGGAGCACAAGCTCTCTTCGCTTGGAGCCAACATCGTCAGAACCAAAGCTGAGCTGCAAGAAGCCGAGCTTCTTACGGTATAGCCTTTCGCTTAATCAAGGGATAGGGCTATACTTCTCCCATGATTCCCTGGAGAAAGATACAGAGAGAGAGTTTTACAACTCTTCAAGAGATCGCCTCTTTTTTAGAGTTGGATGAAGAAAACCGCGCTAAACTTTTGGACCGTAAAGAATTTCCTCTGTTACTTCCAAGACGCCTTGCCTCTAAAATAGCTAAAAATGATTTAAAAGACCCCTTGGCACGCCAATTTCTCCCTGTCCAGGAAGAAAAAATCGTCTTTCCAAACTTTGTCCGTGACCCCGTAGAAGATGCCCACTTTCGTAAGACCCCCCGCCTTTTGCAAAAATACCAGGGCCGAGCCCTTGTCCTTACCACCTCTGTCTGCGCTATGAATTGCCGCTTCTGCTTTCGTCAAAATTTTGCCTACGATGTGGAGAAGACGGACTTTCAAGAAGAGATTGCCTATTTAAAAGAGGACCCCTCCCTTAGGGAAGTGATTTTGAGCGGCGGAGATCCCCTCTCTTTGTCTGATGAAAGCCTTAAAAAGCTCTTTGACGAACTGGAAACTATCGAGCACCTCTCTTTGATCCGCTTTCATACACGATTCCCGATTGGTATCCCCGAAAGAATTACCGACGAGCTCCTCGCTCTTTTCGCCTCTTGTAAAAAGCAAATCATTTTTGTTCTCCATGTCAATCATGTGCAAGAGCTCGATGCCGACCACTTCACAGCCTTTAAAAAAATCGGCTCTGTCGGAGTCCCCATCCTTTCGCAATCGGTCCTCCTCAAAGGGGTCAATGACAATCTAGATGCCTTAAGATCATTATTTCTTACCCTCATCTCTCAAGGGATTATTCCTTATTATCTCCATCAACTTGATCCCGTCCAAGGATCTCATACATTTCATGTCTCCAAAGAAGAGGGACTTACGCTTCTCGAGGAATTGCAAAAAGAATTACCTGGGTATGCCATCCCCACCTTCGTAGAAGAGACTCCCCACCATTTTTCTAAACAAACAATTTCTAGAGTTTTATAGTAGTTTCAAAATACTTTAGGGGGGAAATTATGTTACGTGCTTTTCTTTTTGTCTGTGCAGCTTTTAGTGTTACAGGACATGCTTATTCAACAGTGGTCCTATCTGAGTCTCCAAAGATTCTCCTCTTAAAAGATTTCGTGTCCGATGAAGAGTGTGACTATATGATGTCGTTTGCTCGCCCCTATCTTATCCGCTCCCAAGTGGTTGACGAGAGAAATCCTAATAGCTCGGTATTAGATAATAGAAGAACCAGTGAAGGGATGTTTTTCCCCCAATTTATCGCTGACGGTGTGATTAGAAGCGTTGAAGAGAGAATTGCCGCCCTCACACAAATTCCGTTAGAAAACGGGGAAGGGATTCAGGTGCTCCACTATTCTGTAGGTGGTGAATACGCCCCCCACTTCGATTATTTCAATCCAAACACCCCAGGCGGTCAGTCTGTCCTTGCTCGTGGAGGCCAAAGACTTGCAACACTGATCATGTATCTCAACACACCAGAGGCAGGCGGAGAGACGATCTTTCCCACTCTAAATCTTTCAGTGGTTCCAGAAAAAGGAACGGCCGTCCTCTTTTATAACTGCACTCCAGATGGAGTAGAGGATCCCCGCACCTTACACGGCGGCGCCCCTGTGCAAGCAGGAGACAAATGGATCGCCACCAAATGGCTCCATCCAAGACCTTTTCACTAGCTGTTTAGTCTTTCAAGGTGGCGTGATTTAAGAAGATCTCGAACAGTATTTCCCTCTTCTTTATCAGTCAGACGAATTCCGTAAGTGCGGAACCATTCCTGTCGAATCGTTTGCGCATTAATCGGAACATCATTGGCAAAGAATAGAGGTCCTGAACCTGAGGGCCTTTGTAGACTTGAGTTTAAACGCAATTCTATAGCTTCCTCAAACATAAAGGGGTACATAGCTTGAAAAAGTGAAACCCTACTCTCTGTTATGCGGCCACGAAAGCTGTATGCAACGCCAGTCATATTTTCCCATCTTAAATCAGTCCACCCAGGTGTTGTCGATTCGATTCTTTGTTCCCGTTGTAGGCCCGTGACTAGAAAAACATGATCACAAAAATGCCTTCTAAACAAGGCAAGGGCAATTACCTTAATACAGCGAGCTATCAACTGCCATGAGGGAAGCATTCTATGAGAAATATGAGCGACCATCTCCAAAAGGGGCCTTGCTACCATAATTGTCTCGGCAGCTTGAGCTGGTGTAGGGTAATAAGTAACCACACCTCTCGGAGGAGGAGGCGGTGGAGAGTCCGAGGATACTACAGCTCTTAAAAGGTCCGGAAAGACTTGAGCTGAGGGTGCAAAGGTTACAGCAGCCATATTTTTATATCCTATAATAATTATCGACGGATTAATTATATAATAAGACTGATAAAACGTTAAACCAAAAACAATAACACCTTCATTTGTAACATGTAATTTTAAATTTTAATTCATATGCTATAATACGATTTATGAAGCGAATTTTAAGCGAATCCCCGAGAATTTTTTTATTTCCCGAATTTCTTGCCCCGGCAGAATGCCTTTATCTCACACTTGAGGCCACCCCTAAACTAGAACGATCTCAAGTGGTCGATAACTCTCGCCCTAACGGCGCTAAAACAGAGGATATTCGAACAAGCCGAGGGATGTTTTTCCCTGAATCTACTCAAGATTTAGTTATTAAAGGTATTGAAGGGAGGATTGCACAAATAACCGGCATTCCCGAAAGCTATGGAGAAGCGTTACAAGTTCTCCATTACGGCGTAGGGGGCGAATATAAGCCTCATTACGACTATTTTGATTCCAATACTCCGGGAGGGAAATCAAACTTAGTTCGAGGTGGACAAAGGGTTGCTACTTTCCTGATGTATCTCAACAAACCAGAGGCGGGGGGCGAGACTATTTTTCCCCTTCTCAATATCTCTGTCACCCCAGAACTAGGAATGGCCCTTCTTTTCTACGACTGCACCCCTGATGGCGCAGTCGATCCAAAGACTTTGCATGGCGGCGCTCCTGTCAAAGCAGGGGAGAAATGGATCGCCACCAAGTGGCTCCGCCAACACCCCTTCCACTAAACCCCAGCAACTAGAAGAACAGGATTTGCAGGATCGCCTACGGCGGTCAAGATATGCAGGATAAATTTTTATAATTTATCTGCCATCCTGCTCATCCTGCTGCCTTAAGGCAATCCTGCTTATCCTGTTTTTCTTATGTTAGTTAGAGGTCGGAGAAGGGGTTGCACATTTGGGAGAAGGGCTTCTGAGTGCGGCGGCGGCGGCGCTCTTCATTGATGGTAAAGAGAAGATCCTCATCAAAGTCTTGGTAACTTGCCCAGTGAAGATAGTCGATGGGGACTTCGTGGAAAGGTCGGCCTTTGTGTTTTCCAAGAGGCATAAGCTTCATGAGAATTGGCTGACGAAGCCTTTTTATGACATCTTCAGTCTTTTTAAAATTTAGAGAAAGGTATTTAAACACTTTGATGTTGACAATCACGTCATTGAGAGCGCGGTGAGCCCCTTCTTCTTCAATGTTAAAGTGCTTACGTAGATCTTCTAGGGAATTAGTTGGACTCTCGGCGTAGAGTCTTGCAAGACGTAAGGTGTCGATCGATTTTTCTAGGTCAATTGGGCAAGGGAGGTTGCGCTTTCTTGCAGCATTATTTAGCATGCGTAAATCAAAACCAATATTGTGCCCCACCACTAAATGCTTACCAACCATTTTAAACACTTGCTCAAGGACATCTTCGATCTTCGGCTTTCCTTGCACCATGGCGTCAGTGATGTGATGGACTCTTGTAGATTCTTCAGGAATTGGTCTACATGGGTCAATTAAAGTAGAAAACGTCTCTAAAATCTCATCAAAAGTAAAGCGGACAACTGCGACTTCAATGATTTCATCTTCCTCAACAGAAAGACCGGTTGCTTCACAATCTAAACAAATAAAACTATCTTTTCTAAGCAGTCCCACTTAATAAACACTCCATTTTGCGAATCAAAACCTCGCGACAAGCGCCGTCTTTGATTGTATAACAAATCGAATCCCCTTTGGAAGATGCCGACTCTTTTATTTTATCCATTTTTGTTAATATCCGATGCACCTTTTTTCCTCTAGCCTCTACCCAATCTGCAACCGCAAGATCTAACTCGGTCGGCTCATGCCTTCCATCTACAAGCTGAAAGAAAATAATTTTTTCATCAAAAGCATCGAAATATTTAGCAAGCATCTCTTCCCACTTTTCTCTCTCTTCATGCCCACGTTTTGCATAACCATAGCCCGGGAGGTCAACGAGAAGACATTTGTCATCTACTGAAAAGAAATTAATGCAGCGAGTTTTTCCCGGCGTGTTTGAAACTTTTGCCATAAATGATTAATTAAAGACGATTTACCCACGTTTGAGCGGCCTAAAAGGACCAAATGCATGCCAGGTTGCTTAGGAAAGTGCTTCCCATCGCTACTTACAATAAATTTGCAATTTTGAAAATTCAGTTTCATGACAGCTCTTGCATCATCCTAGTAGTATTTCTCTTTCTCCCTCGTTCACATAAGAGAGATGCACCTCTGTATATCTCTTCTCTAACAAAGGTTTAATGAGATCTGGCCATTCGATGAGCGTGATATAAGGTGGTTCCAAGTATTCTTGAAACCCGGCACTTGTAAATTCTTTTAACTCTTTAAGTCGGTAGAGATCGAAATGAACCAAATTGTCGGTATAAAGGTGCATCAGGACAAAAGTGGGGCTGGTAATAGATTCTGGCTCTACACCAAACGCCCTTCCAATCCCTTTAGTAAAGGTCGTCTTCCCAGCACCCAAAGTGCCATAGAGGAGAATAATATCCCCCTCTTTGAGCGTCAGACCCAGCTGATATCCTATCTCTTCAGAATCGCTCGGCGATTTGCTAAACATTTTCTTCGTCAGCATCGGCAGACTCTTCTTCCATCCACCTTTGCATGTATTTTGCAAACGCTTCTTCTTTAGAAAGCGACTCAACAAACTGAGAAATATTGCTCTCGTCCAAATGCTGTTGAAGGAAAGCTAAAAAATCTTCTTGGATTTCAAAACGGTTTTGCGTCTGCACATCTTTCATAGGAATGTGGCGCAAATGGTTTTCCTTCAAATCCGCAACAACGCCCTCTTTACTATTGAAAAGTTTACCGGTGATAATCGATGTGTAAACGATTTTTTTGAGGGGCTCTTTTCTCTTTTTGATGTAGTTCTTGATCACTTCAAGATCTTCGGATACATAGAATTTTTTTACCCTCATCCCATCTTTGCGTTCAGTATTTTCGGGGCATTTAGAGACCCAATCATAGATGGCATCTTGGGGGTTTGGGTGGGTGTTGTCAGCAAAAACTTTCCCAGAAAAAGGGCAGATGTAAATCTTTTTTGTATCTTCATGGACGCTTGCCTGTCCAATCTGGATTTTGATTTCAGTTTCGCGCCACAATTTACCTTCAGTTTCTAAAAGGCGTATGAGTTCTTCTTCGCTCTGATAGATCTTCTTCTCTCGCATAAAAACAACCGGATCTAAGCGGTATTTTTTCTCTAAGAAAAAGAGGTAGGTCGTGATCAAATCGGCTTTGCGGTTCTTTTTCAAAAAATTCTCTAACTCTGCAAAAAGCCTGTCAGGAATCATGGTTTTAGTCATTGCGGGCACCTAATAAAATAAATCATTCAGAAGGATAGACGACATTTTGATAAAAAGCTATGCTTTTTGATTTTATTAGAGAGAAAGCACCAAGCTTTCCTACTCAAAAACAAAAAACTGTAAATAAATTTTTATGCCGAACTTAGAGCCCCTCTCCATCCCCGGCTACGAAGAAGTCTACAAAATCACCGACTCCCCCTCTGGTTTACTAGGAGTCATAGCCATCCATAGCACCCAAAAAGGTCCATCTCTTGGCGGAGTCCGGATATGCACCTATCCAGATTTTGAAGCAGCTCTTGAAGATGCCTTGCGCCTCTCTAAGGGGATGACCTATAAATCTCTTATGGCTGACGCCGAACTCGGCGGTGGTAAAGCTGTCCTTATTGGAAACCCTAACGAGCCAATCTCAGAAGATCTCCTTCGGGCCTTTGGAAAAGCTGTTAACCAATTGGAAGGTCGCTACTACACAGCTGAAGATAGCGGCATTGTCCAAAGTCAGCTTGCTATTATTAATCAGGAGACTCCCTATATTGTCGGCCTTGAAAAAGAGGGAAGTAGCGGAAATCCATGCCCTGCAACTGCTTGGGGGACCTTCCGAGCGATGCAAGCAACGATGCATGAACTCACAGGAAGCGATTCTCTTACAGATGTAACCGTTGCCATCCAAGGATTAGGCGCTGTAGGAATGCGCCTTGCAGAAATTCTCTTCTGGCAGGGGGCTAATCTAATTGTAACCGATGTGTGCCAAGATAAAATCCGTTTAGCTCAAGAAAAATATCGAGCTCTTTATGTTAATCCAGCCGACATCCTTTCAACTCCTTGCGATATTCTCTCTCCTGCCGCTTACGGAGGGATCTTAAGCAAACAAAGCATAGAAAATCTAAG
>CAZBHP010000001.1:13984-24679 GCA_964491795.1 uncultured bacterium
GTAAGGCCGTTGTTGGCTGCGCTAACAATCAACTGTTGCAAAAAGGAGATGCTAAGTTTTTGCAGAAAAAAGGCATACTCTACGCTCCGGACTATGTGGTAAACGCAGGAGGGCTCATTAACGTGCAGTTTGAACTTTCTGTAGGCGGCTACAACCCTGTACGGGCGCGCAATGAAGTGCGAAAAATTTACGATCGCCTCAAAGGAGTCTATGCATACGCTAAGGCTCATGAGTGCACAACAGAAGAAGCTGCTTTCTTAATTGCAGAGGAGAAATTGCACTCTCATGTATGACACAGTCCACGCCCTTTTAAAAAAACGATTTCAAGAGGCCTTTTCAAAAGCCTTTTCCCGAGAGGAAGAGGTAGAACTCTCCCCCTCTACAAAAGAGAATTTTGGGGATTACCAATGCACAACCCCCATGAAAATGGCTGGACCTCTTGGATTAGCCCCACGAGCGATTGCAACAAAGCTTGTAGAGCATTTAGAAATTGCAGGGCCGATCAAAAAAATTGAAATTGCCGGACCTGGGTTCATTAACATTCATGTAGACCCCCTCTGGATCTCTAAAGCGCTGACTCATATCATTAAAGAAGACCGAGCCTCCTTGGGTGTGAAGAAGACCCCCGTCAAAGAGCGTGTCATCTGTGAATTTTCGTCCCCCAATATCGCGAAAGAGATGCATGTTGGTCATTTACGCTCGACAATTATTGGCGATGCGATTGCTAATCTTTTGGAATTTCTCGGGTTTGATGTGCTACGTTTAAATCACGTAGGCGATTGGGGCACACAATTTGGAATGCTCATTGCGTATATTAAACATTTCCATCCTGAAAAAATGCAAGATCTCTCTACGACTTCACTTGAAGAGCTAATGCATCTCTACAAAAAGGCTAAAGCTGAGTTTGATGCCTCCCCCTCTTTCAAAAAAGAAGCCCAGGAAGAGGTTCCTAAATTACAAGCGCATGATCCAACCTCTATTGCGATCTGGAAAGAGATATGCGCTATTTCAAGACGCTCTTACGAGGCGATCTATAAAAGGCTCGGCATACGACTTACTGAACGAGGAGAATCTTTTTACAACCCCTATCTCAAAGGAGTTGTTGAAGATTTTGAACAGAAGGGTCTTGTTACAGTCGACGACGGAGCTAAGTGCGTATTTTTTGAAGGAGAATCTCTACCTCTTATTATTCAAAAGCGCGATGGCGGATACAACTATGCTACAACTGATTTAGCCGGCTTCTTATACCGAACGCGCGAGGATAAAGTTGAACGCATTATCATTGTGACCGACATGGGACAATCTCTTCATTTCCAAATGGTTTACCGCGCAGCTGTTTTAGCCGGTTATGTCGACCCCCTCAAAATGCGTTTTGACCATGTCCCTTTTGGTCTTGTTCTTGCACCCAACAAGAAAAAGTTTAAGACGCGCGAGGGCGACACAGAAAAACTCTCTGATCTTTTGGAAGAAGCAGTAGAAGAGGCAAAAATTTTACTGCAAGAGCGCGATGTCGAAAACCTCAACGCTGCCGCAGAAGTTTTAGGAATTGGTGCCGTTAAATATGCCGATCTCTCTTCTAACCGCATCAAAGATTATACATTTAGCTATGAGCGGATGTTAAAATTTGAGGGAAACACAGCGGCCTTTATTCTTTATGCTTATGTACGGATCCAAAGTATAAAACGCAAAGTTGACCGTGAGCCTAATACTACCGCAGAAATCCATTTACACCATCCGACAGAAATTGCACTCGGCATGCACTTACTACGCTTTGGAGAAATCTTATGGGCTTTCTATGACGATCTTCTTCCGCATAAACTGACAGATTATCTCTACCATCTGGCAGAAAAATTCCATGCGTTTTTCCGCGATTGCAGAGTAGAAGGCTCAAGTGAAGAGGAGAGCCGCCTTCTCCTCTTAGAATTGACAGCTCTTGTGATTCAGAGAGGTCTTGACATTTTAGGCATCAAAACGCTAGAGAAAATGTAATGCGCTATAAAACCTTACATGATGTACGAGTGAAGGGAAAGCGGGTCCTTCTTCGAGTAGATTTCAATGTTCCTTTAGATTCTATGGGAAACATCCAAGATGATGCAAGAATCCGCTCATCGGTCCCAACCATTCGTTACATTCTAGATCAAGGTGGATCTGTCATCCTCATGAGTCACCTAGGCAGACCCGAAGGAAAAAGATCCCCGCAATACTCACTTGCTCCAATTGCCAAAAGGCTATCGGCTCTTTTGAACAGAGAAGTTACCTTTTCCCCCGATTGTGTCGGAGAAACTGCAGAAAAATTGGCTGGACGACTTACCCCAGGGAACGTACTTCTCTTAGAAAACCTCCGCTTTCATGAGGAGGAGGAACATCCAGAGATCAATCCAGCATTTGTTGAGAGTCTTGCTCGTCTAGGTGATATTTATGTAAATGACGCCTTTGCTGTAGCTCATAGGAAGCATGCTTCTAACTATGCAATCGTTGATAAATACAAAGAAGCTTCGATTGGATTTTTGATGGAAAAAGAGGTTCTTATCCTCACAAATCTTCTAACTCAAGCGAAAAACCCTTTCTACGCAATCATTGGGGGAAGCAAAATCAGTTCTAAAATTGGCATCTTAGAAGCTCTTCTAGATAAAGTAGACGGTCTTTTAATTGGTGGAGGGATGGCCTTTACTTTCTTCAAAGCGCAAGGAATCGACGTCGGCTCCTCCCTTGTAGACCTTGCCCACCTAGAAACAGCCAAGCAGCTGATAAAGCGCTGCAGAGCAAAATCGGTAGAACTTCTCTTGCCAGTGGATGCTGTCATTGCAGAGACACTGTCACCAGAAGCAGAGACACAAATCGTCCCCATGAAAGACGGAATTCCACCTGGGTATATTGGCGCTGATATTGGCCCAAGAACGATCGAGCAGTGGAAAAAAACACTTGATAACGCTCAAACAATTTTTTGGAATGGCCCGGTCGGCGTCTTTGAAATAAAACCTTTCCGCAAAGGGACACAAGAAATCGCTGAAACTCTTTCAAAAAGTAAAGCTATGACTATTATTGGCGGTGGCGACTCTGCTTCTGCAGTCCACCAACTAGGCCTTGATCAGCGGATGACCTGCATCTCCACCGGCGGCGGCGCTACTCTCGAATTTATCGAATTTGGCACCCTCCCCGCCTTAGAAAAGCTTCTTAAAAAAAGCGCATCTCTCTAATTTTAGTCACGCTGAATATACTCCTGCATTAAGAACTGAACACAGAGATTTTTTAATTAAAAATAAAAACGATAAAACGATAAGAACGATAAAAGGGAAGCTTTTTAAAAGACTATACAAGGCAACTCGTGTAACATGAATTTGAGCGTAGCAAAAAAGAGGAGGAATCACCCCCTCCTGCCGAACTTACTTGAGTATAAATGGGGGGATCGGGAATAATTAGGTCTCTAACAACTTGAGGAGCATTTAAAGCTTTTCTTTATGGCGCACAAAACTAGCCTTCAGTTTAGTGCTTGGCGCTCCCTATTTTGGCCTATCCATCGCCACGAGTTCAAGAAATTTTTCCCTATGTTTCTGATCTACTCGCTGATCGTGTTTAATTACAGCGTTCTGCGAGCAGCTAAAGACGCCCTCCTTATTACTGCACCCGAGTCTGGAGCCCAGGCAATCCCGTATATAAAGGTATGGGCTATTTTGCCAATGGCGTTTTTGAGCACTTTAATTTTTACACGTCTTGCTAACAGGTATTCACGAGAAAAAATCTTTTACATCATGATGTGGAGTTTTATCTCCTTTTTCCTCGTATTCGCTTTCGTTTTATACCCGGCTCAAGAATATTTACACCCCCATCAATTAGCGGACAAGATTCAAGCCCACCTGCCAGTAGGATTACATGGTTTGGTTGCTATCTTCAGAAACTGGACCTTCACCCTCTTTTACGTAATGAGCGAGTTGTGGGGCACCATTATTATGAGCGTCCTTTTTTGGGGATTTGCCAATGAGGTCACATCTGTTGGAGAAGCAAAAAGATTTTATGCTATCCTGGGCGTAGGGGCAAATCTCGCCACTATCGTCGCAGGGCAGATAGGAATCTTCCTCTCTGGAACTATTTTGCACACCTTCTTTTTTAGCGGAGGGGGCGATCGTTGGGGGCAGAGCTTAATCATGATCACAACCGTGATTGTTATTTGCGGTGTCATCGCCATTATGATTTATCAAAGACTTGCTAAAACCCTCGCTTCTGATCCAGTTGCAAAAGCAGCAGCTGCAGAGCCTGAGATCAAGATGGGAATTCGCAAAAACTTTGCCTATCTTGCAAAATCAAGATACCTCATTTGCATCGCTGTCATGGTTGTAACCTACAATATTTCTTTGAACATGATTGAAATTGTGTGGAAAGACCAGCTTCGTCAGTTGTGCCCTTACGCAGCCGACTATAACATCTACATGGGCAAAGTTTTAACCTATATTGGGATTACTTCTACTATCTTCTCGGTATTTTTATGCGGTCAAATGTTCCGTAGATTTGGATGGACCGCAAGCGCCTATGTCACCCCTTTAATTCTTTTGGTTACAGGAACCCTCTTTTTCTCTTCGGTTCTCTTTAAGGACCTCGGCCTCATCGGAAGCTTAGCTGCATTTTTTACAGTCTCTCCCCTTTTCCTCTCTACCCTCTTCGGATCGATACAAAACTGTTTTTCTCGGGCTAGCAAGTTTTCTTTCTTTGACGTTACAAAAGAGAGTGCTTTTATTCCATTAAGCCGCGAATGTAAATTAAAAGGAAAAGCAGCAATCGACGGTGTTGGATCACGTCTGGGTAAATCAGGTGGTGCTTTGATCCACCAATGCTTACTCATGGCCTTCGGCACAATCGCTATGAGCACAGCCTACGTTGCAGGGATCCTCTTTATAGTGATATTAGCCTGGATCCTCGCAGTACGCTCGCTTGGTAGACGCTTTAACGATGGAGTCACTCCTGACAGGGTAGTAATCAAAGATACGCCAGGAGAAGAAGAGCTATCGATCGCCCCTACCTAAAGACTTACGGGAATTAAAAATCGATGGAAATGATAGCTGAATTCATTCTGGCCAATGCCACATTTTTTCCGTGGATCCTCTTTTTTTCTCTTCTTTTAGCAGGTTGCAGTATCCCCATCAGTATCGATCTCCTCCTTGTTCTTACAGCATTTCTTGCGGCTACCCTCTTTGCTGATAACGCCATTTTTCTCTTTATCCTCTTTACCGTCGGCTGTATTTTTTCTGCCTGGATTGCTTATTGGATCGGCCGTTTATCTTCTGATCAGCTAAAGCGGCTCTCTTTCTTTGCTAAAATGCTGAGCCCCGAGCGGCAAGTAAAAATTGAAAGATATTACCAAAAATGGGGGTTTTGGACATTTCTCTCTGCCCGTTTTATCCCCTTCGGTGTGCGCAATTGTTTTTTCATGTTTTCTGGCATGTCTAAAATTTCTTTTACCCGTTTTATCCTCTTTGATGCTATTGCCTGTACGATCTGGTCCACCGTCTTTTTCTTCTTGTTTTACAGGCTTGGTCAGAATTACGAACACCTCCTCTCTCACCTAAAAATCATTAATCTTTGCATCTTTGCCGCTTTCAGTGTGACGGTAATTGGTATAATTTGTTATAAGTTGAGTGCACGTAAAAGAAAAACTCTCGAGTAAATGTTTACACCGTCAAATATTTTATCCCTTCTTAGATTACCTTTAGCGCTTCTCTTTATCATAGATCGCCAGGATGTGCGCGCGATTGTGGTTATCTTAGCAATTATTACAGATTGCACAGACGGATACGTAGCAAGAAGATACCAATATGCCACTCGCCTTGGAGCTATCCTAGATCCTATCATGGACAAGTTCTTTGTTTTTGTGGCACTCGCTGTTCTTGTCTATGAAAAAGCTCTTGGTCCCTGGGAAGTGTGCGCTATGCTCTCTAGAGACTGGGCTCTTTTCCTTTTTGGGGTTTTTCTTCTCTTGAAACACCGCCGATTACGCGGACATAATTACTATCCCCTCATCACAGGAAAGATTGTGACAGGGCTACAGTTTATCACACTATTTCTCCTCTCTCTTCATCTTCCAGTAGTTTCGGAAGTCTATTTAATATTTCTAGGCCTTGGCTTGGCTGCTCTTATGGAGCTTTTCCTCACCATGAAAACACGGATAGTAAAAAGTTAACACTTAAGAAAAGGGCAGGTTTTTATGCAAATAGTCAGAGAGTCAATTTTTAGCTCCGCTATTCGTTCGTTTTTTAACACACTTTTAGCAATGCTTGGGATCTTGGTCGCTTTTTTTACCGTCCTTGCTATCTTTTTTGCTTTAAGCCGCACCTATTAGATTACGAATGAAAATCTTGAAATAGATCTTTTGCCTGATGCCGATGGTCATATGGAAATATTGACCGATTCTGCCCCTGTGCTTTTGCGTATCGACATCTCCGGAGTGATAGGAGAAGAAGATGACTGTTCTGAAGAAGCTGTTCAAAGCTATCTTTATGCCTCACAAAAAGGGGTATTTAAAAACCGCGTGAAAGGGGTCATGCTTTATATCAGCTCCCCTGGTGGATCTGCGACTGAAGGGGATCTTATTTACACGGTGATCAAAAAATTCAAAGAGAAGACAAACGTCCCTGTCTACGCCTTTACACCTGACATCTGCGCCTCTGGCGGCTATTACATTGCTTGCGCAGCTGATAAAATTTTTGCAAATCCTATCGCGATTGTCGGCTCTTGTGGGGTAAAATTTGGCCCTAATTTTAATTTCTATGAGTTTTTACAAAGCCACGGCATCAAAGCAAAAACCTTTGCTGATGGGAAAAATAAAGACAAGCTTCCCCTATTTGAGCCCTGGAATGAAGAGCAAAACCCACCTCCCTACCAAGACATTTTGGATACTTTAACAGTTGTCTATGACCGGTTTTTAAATATTGTGCACGAGGCGAGGGCTTCAAAAGGGCTTACAAGAGAGAGACTGCGCGATCTAGGCGCTTCTGTCTATGCCGGGAAAAAAGCCGAAACCCTCGGTTTTGTAGACGATGCAAACTCCTCTTATGACGATGCACTTCGAGAACTTGCGGTGGCTGCAAATGTGCCTCAGTATCAAGTGGTCCGATTTATCAAAACACCAAGCGCCATTAGTTGCTTAATTTCTAACCAATTAAAAATCTGGCTACACAAAAGCAAAGAGCTCCTTTTAGGGATTTCCTTAGGTGGCACTTTTGAAAATCAACCTCTCTATTACTATGACGCCTCCCGTATCCGCTAATACGACCTTATTCGTAGTAGACGCAGTTCATTATTTGTTCCGCGCCTACTACGCTATTCGAGGGATGACCAATCAACAAGGGGCCTCTACAAATGCCCTTTACGGCTTTATCCGCTCCGTACAAAAGCTGATTAAAGACTTTCAACCAGATTATCTCGTCTGCGTGTTCGACGGCCCCGACAATAAAAAATCCCGAACAGATCTCTATGCGGATTATAAGGTCCATCGCCCTAAAATGGCTGAAGATCTCTTTCCTCAAATTGCACTCGCAAAAAAGTATTTAGAACTAGCGGGAATTCCTTACATAGAAGTCGGCGGTGTTGAGGCTGATGATACAATTGGCTCGGTTGCCAAATGGGCAGAAAAAGAGGGCCTTATCACCTACTTATGCTCAAGCGATAAAGACTTAGCCCAACTTGTCTCAGAAAAGGTTTTCTTACTAAATACGTTTAAAGAAAACTTACTTGTTGATGCAAGTGGAGTAAAGACGCAGTTTGGAGTCAGTCCCGAGCAAATGGTCGATTATCTCGCCATTGTAGGAGATACCTCGGACAATATCCCAGGAATTGCAGGACTTGGACCCAAAGCAGCTGTTGAGCTTTTATCAACTTTTGGTTCTCTAAAGAACCTTTTAGAAAATGTCGATTCTTTAGAAAATAAAAATCGGGCCGAAAAGATTCGTAATGAGAAAGAGAGCGCCCTTTTAAGTCAAAAGCTTGCAACCATCGACACATCGGTTAATATTCCTCTAGAAGTTGATCAATACCATCTTAAAAACCCAGATGTCCAAGGCCTTGCATCTTTTTACCAAGAGATGCACTTTGTATCGCTTCTCAAAGAACTGCCGCAAGAAAAAGGGGCAAAAGAGTCTTTTTTTACACATAGCATCATCGAAGACATCTCCTCTCTAGAAGCCCTTCTTTCGCACTTAAAAGATGCTAAAGAACTTTGTCTCGACACAGAGACAACGTCTCTCTCTTCTCTAGAAGCTCAAATTGTAGGGCTTGGGATCGCAAGAAATTTTTCTGAAATTTTCTACATCCCTTTTAATGCAAAGATGTCGGAAAAAGAGATCCTCTTTCATCTTAAACCTTTCTTAGAAAGAGAAGGGGTCTCTTATATCGGACATAATATTAAATACGATATGCATGTCCTTTTAAATCATGGGATCGCCCTCAAAAACATCTCCTTCGATACGATGGTAGCCTCCTACGTGCTGCATGCGCATGAGCCGCGACACGGCCTCGATGCTTTATCTTTAGACCGCCTCCACCACCAGAAAATCCCAATTGATTCTTTGATCGGCAAGACCAAATCTAAACAAATTTCGATGAGAGAAGTTCCTCTCCCCCTGATTGCTGAATACTGCGCAGAAGATGTCGCCTGCACCTTACGCCTTAAAGAACTTTTTGAAAGGGAACTTAAAGAGCGCGCTCTCACCCATCTTTTTACAGAAGTGGAAATGCCCCTTCTACCCATCCTTTTTTTAATGGAAAGACATGGAATTTATGTAGATGTAGAGGCCCTACAAATACTATCTAAAGAGTTCTCTTCCAAAATCGATTACTTACAACAAGAAATTTTCCACCTTACACAAGCTACATTTAACTTAAACTCTCCTAAGCAACTCGGGGAAGTCCTATTCGATCAGCTACAAATTAGAGGCGCTAAAAAGACAAAAACAGGCTACTCCACAAGTGCAGAGGTTTTAGAAGCAATACGTGGTCAGCACCCCTCTATTGATCTTATTTTAGAATACCGCAGCCTTGATAAGCTTAAATCGACCTATGTCGATCGACTGCAAGAAGAGATTAATCCTGTCACAAAAAGAATTCACTGCTCTTTTAACCAATCAGTGACTGCAACGGGGCGCCTTTCTTGCACCGATCCTAACTTACAAAATATCCCCATTCGTAGTGCAGAAGGCAAGAGGATACGAGAAGCGTTTATGCCAGAGAGTCCAAGCTCCTCTTTCCTCTCTGCAGACTACTCTCAGATCGAACTTCGGATTTTAGCCCACTTTACAGAAGACCCCCACTTGATAAAGGCGTTTTCCTTAGATGAAGATATCCACCAAGCAACTGCTGCCCTTGTCTTTGATGTCCCTCTCGAAGAGGTAACCAAAGAGATGCGTTTTCGGGCAAAGGCGGTTAACTTTGGAATTCTGTATGGACAAGGCTCGTTTGGTTTATCAGCCTCGCTTGGAATCTCCTTTGGCGAAGCTGCAGACATTATAGAAACTTATTTTAAAAGATATCCCCGGGTAAAAAGCTTTCTAGAGCACTGTAAAGAAGAGGCTTTAAAAACTGGGAAAGCTAGAACCCTCTTTGGCCGTGAGAGACTCCTTCCAGAAATTCACAGCAGCAATGGAATGCTTAGGTCGGCCGCTTTGAGGCTCGCAGTAAATACCCCCATCCAAGGAACCCAAGCCGACATTATTAAGATAGCGATGTTAGCCCTGGATAAAAAAATCCGCCACTTACTCCCTAAAAACGCTCTAATCCTCCAAATTCATGATGAACTTATTTTTGAAATAGAAGATGCGCAAAAAGATTTTTTCAAAAAAGAGGTCCAAGAAACCATGGAGAAGGTGGTTCCTTTGAAGGTGCCCCTCAAAGTAGACATTTCTTTTGGAAAAAATTGGGGGGAGTGTTAAAATCAGGAGAATTGCAATAACTGGCGCAATATCTAGTGGCAAAAGCACCCTTTCCGACCTTCTAGCGAAACGAGGAGCTTATGTCATAAAGGCTGACGAGCTTGTTCATGAACTTCTATCTTCCGACCCCCGCACAATCCAACAAGTAACAACCATCTTTGGTGACGTATTGACAAACGGTGTAATTGACCGAAAAAAACTTGCAAGATTTGTATTTTCTGATAAAGAAAAGTTAACTGCGCTTGAATCTATTCTTCACCCCCAGGTGATTGAAAAGATTAAAAGCTTTTACGAAAAAGTAAGTCTAAACCATTACAAAGCTTTTGTAGTAGAGTTTCCCCTCCTTTTTGAAATAGGGTTTAACTCTTGGTTTGATACGGTGGTCTATATGACAGCCGATACGCCTATCCTTAAAAATCGGTTTACCGGTAAAGGATTCACAGAAGAAGAATTTAGTAAGAGATCTGCCAGATTTCTTCCCGAAGAAAAGAAAATCGGCCTCTCTGATATCGTGATCCACAACAATGGATCTTTAAAACAGTTGGAAGAAGAAGCAACCAAGCTACTGTAAGAGTCTCTATTTTATGGATCAAAACAAAAAAAGATATATAAGATCAAACAAAAAAGGTAATGAAATGTCAACAACCAATCTCCCAGAACAAGAAAAACCGACAGAAGGAAAAAGTTCTTCTCATCCCCCGCACCCGCGTCCACAAAGACATTATCATAAACCACATCATCACAATAATAACCACAAACACCACCAGCCAAGACACAATGGCCC
>CAZBHP010000002.1:0-23924 GCA_964491795.1 uncultured bacterium
CTTTCAGACGCGAGCCCGATGCGATGCTTGATTTGATCGTTGCCAGAATTGGCTTGAAGCGGGTGTGCAGAGGGGCTATGTGAGAGCAGCCCCTTTGCTTAAAAAGAAGGATAACTTTTGGGAATGTGGTTGTACAGAAAGCGGCAAACTAACTTTCTATGGAAATGTCCAAAGTCGAGGGCTCTACTTGTAGAGCAGAGAAAGGGAGCTTCCCTCTTTTTTGGAGAGGGTTTTGATCACATGGCCAATTAGATCGTAGCCGATGGCATCTGTGATCTCTACAAGGACAAAATCCCCCATGCCCTTAGCTTTACGCCAGTCATTGATGATCACAGCACCGTCTATTTCTGGACATTGCCCGTAGAACCTTCCAGTCAGAAGACGATTTGATTCTGGATGGGGACCGTCAATTAAAACCTTAAGCCGCTTCCCTATGTATTTTGTGTGGTTTTCAAGAACTGCCTGTTGTTGCGCTTTTGCAAGGACTTCAAACCGCTCTTGTTTCACTTCATCAGGAAGATGACCGTCGAGTTTTGCTGAATAAGAGCCCTCTTCTTTTGAGTATTGGAAGATACCGACGTTATCTAAATGGGTATTTTGAACAAACTCTACCAACTCCAAAAACTGCTCTTCAGTCTCTCCTGGAAAACCGACCATAAGCGAAGTTCGAATGACAATATTGGGAAGTCTTTCGCGCAAAGCCGTGATCGTTTCTACAAGCTCTTTTTTAGAAGTTTTACGATGCATTCTTTTTAGAATTTGATCGTTGATATGTTGGATCGGCATATCGAGATAGCGGACAATACGCTCTTCTCTTTCTAAAAGAGAGATAATATCAGGAGTAATCTCATCAGGATAGAGATAAAGAAGTCTAATCCAGTAATCTCCCTCTTTTTCTACAAGCGTCGACAAGAGAGTATAAAGTCCATCCCTCATACCAAGGTCTTTTCCATAATCGCCTAAATCCTGCGCAATCAGGATCACCTCTTTTACACCTCTATCAAGAAGCTCTTGAAACTCTTTAACCACTTGGTCTAAAGGCTTACTTTTTAATTTTCCTTTGATCGTTGGAATGATGCAAAAAGAACACTGTTTTTTACACCCCTCTGCAATTTTAAGATAGGCGTAGTGCTTTGGTGTAGAAAGGGTTCTTGGAACTTCCCCAAGTTGTAGATAGCTTTTAGCATCACCTACAGCAGATCCTTGTTCTTTAGCAGCAAGAGCCTCTACGATTTTATCAACATCTCCAGCGCTAAGAAAATAGTGAATTTCTGGAAAGCGTTCTTTAAGGGCAGCCTGATGCTCGCGCACCATACAGCCGGCAACAATGACTTTAGCCCCCGCTTTTTTCCCTTTCATCGATTCTTCTAGATGCTGATACGCCTCATCTCGCGCCGCTTTTAAAAAACCGCACGTATTGATAACTATATAGTCAGCCGCTTCTAAAGAAGGGGTAAGTGTATAGCCCGTTTTTTCAGAAAGACCGATCATAACTTCAGTATCGACTAAGTTACGAGCGCACCCCAGGCTAATAAAATGAATTTTGCTTTCCATCAAGTGCAGAGATTATATAGTATTTCATCTCTTATGGGTACGTATATTTTTAAAAAATTTCTTCTGCTACTTTCTACCCTTTTCTTTGTTATCACAGTAACTTTTATTTTGATGAAGGCCATCCCAGGAGACCCTTTTTCCCAGGAGCAGGCTCTTCCTAATGAGATTCGAAAAAGCCTCTTTGCCCACTATGGCCTCGATCAGCCTCTCCACATTCAATATCTCAAATATCTGAAAGGTGTAGTCACTTGGAACCTCGGCCCTTCTTTCAAGTATGAGGGAAGGACTGTAAACGATATTCTTCGAGACGGTTTTCCTATCTCTGCCACTTTAGGGGCTATTGCGCTTATAACAGCTTTTGTGTGGGGGGTCCTCTGGGGCTCAATCGCTGCATTTTATAAAGGAAAATGGCAAGACAGCTGTGCAATGACAATCGCAGTTTTAGGCATGTCTATACCGGCTGCTATCTTAGCTGCTTTTTTGCAGTATCTTTTCGCTATCAAATGGGGACTTTTCCCTATTGCTCGGATAGGCACTCTAAAGCACCTTGTCCTTCCCGCCATCTCTTTATCGGCCTTCCCAAGCGCCTTTATCGCTAGATTGACCCGAACCAGTATCATAGAGACCCTGCAAAAAGAATTCATTGTAACTGCACGAGCCAAAGGGCTTTCAAACTTTGAAATTTGGAAAAACCATATCTTAAAAAACAGCCTTCTTCCAGTGATTGCCTACACAGGGACTCTATTTGCTAAAATAGTCACCGGAAGTTTTATTATCGAAAAAATTTTTGGGATCCCAGGACTTGGATGTTGGTTTGTCAATAGCGTGATCAACCGGGATTATACGATCATCTTAGGCCTTACTATCTTCTATAACATTATTCTCCTCCTTGCTATCTTCTTTGTGGATATTCTATACCTATTCTTAGACCCGCGAATCAAAAACCCCCGTCATACCCATGCAACAAATCTCTGACAATTTTTGGGAAGAAGGCCTTCACAGATTCTCTTTAAATAGACGCGCTATGGGGGCGCTTTGCATTCTTTTTGTAATCCTCCTCTTTGCGATTTTCACCCCCCTTCTCTCCTCACACACTTACTACACAACTTCTCTTGCAAATAAAAATCTTCCCCCTTGCTTAGAGCATCTTTTCGGCACAGATGAACTTGGACGATCGCTTTTAGTACGCACAGCCTGGGGAGCTCGTATCTCTTTACTTATTGGCGTATCGGCAGCACTTATTGACATGGTAATCGGTGTTATCTATGGGGGATTTGCCGGCATTCTGGGGGGTAAAACCGAAGAAAGTATGATGCGGTTTGCTGACATGCTCCACTCTCTCCCCTATCTTCTCGTTGTCATCCTTTTGACAGTTGTTATGGAACAAGGCATTCTCTCTATTATTCTGGCCATGACTTTCACAGGGTGGATTAATATGGCGCGCATTGTCCGGGGACAAATCCTCTCTTTAAAAGAACAAGACTTTATTACGGTAATGAAGATTTTTGGAGCCTCCAAACCTCGCATCCTGTTCAAACATCTTCTTCCCAATTGCTTTGGATCGATCATTACAACAGTTACCGTCTCTATCCCAAGCGCGATTTTTACAGAAGCATTTTTAAGTTTCTTAGGTCTCGGTGTACGGGCCCCCATTGCTAGCTGGGGCTCAATGGTAAATGATGGTCTCTCAGCCTTGACTTTTTACCCACACCGCCTCTTCATTCCAGCCCTTTTTATTAGCATTACAATCCTTGCTTTTAATATACTTGGAGATGGCCTATGTGAGGCTTTTAATCCAAGGCTTCGGTCATGAGACAACTCCTTGAAGTCCGCAATCTTTGTATCTCGTTTACCGGTTTAGGAAAAACCATCCCAGCCGTTCAAGGCATTTCTTACACTGTCAGAGAAGGGGAAGTTGTAGCTATCGTCGGGGAATCAGGATCGGGTAAAAGCGTAGCTAGTAAAGCAATTTTAGGACTCAACCCCCCTCTAAGAACAGTTGTCTCAGGAGAAATCTATTACAAAGGAGTTGATCTTCTCACTCTTTCTTCTTACGAGCAACAAAAAATCCGCGGCAAAGAAATCGGGATCATCTTTCAAGATCCGAACGCTTCCCTTAACCCGACTATGCGAGTAGGCGCTCAGATTTTGGAAAGCTATCAAAAGCAACATAGAGAATCTTCTAAAAAAGAGTCTCTTAAAAAGGTATATGAACTTCTCGAACTTGTTCGGATCTCTGACCCAGAAATGCGCTACAACCAATATCCTCATGAGCTCTCTGGCGGTTTACAACAAAGGGTCATGATCGCGATTGCTTTGGCAGGAGAACCAAGACTTCTCATTGCAGATGAACCAACCACTGCTCTTGATGTCACCACACAAGCCCAGATTTTAGATCTTTTAAAAGAACTTCAAACAACCCTTTGCATGAGTATTATTTTTATCACTCACGATCTTAGGCTTGCCTCTTCTTTCTCTTCAAAAACCCTTGTTCTACATAAGGGAGAACTTGTTGAAATGGGCCCTACAAAAGAAATTTTCTTAAGTCCTCAACACCCCTACACCCAAAAACTTTTGGCCTCTATTTCGCTACTCTCCCCCTCTTTAAAACCAGAACCAAAGGCCTCTTCTTGGCAATACGCCCTTTCTTAGAAGTAAAGAGTCTTTGTTACTTAAGAAAGACGACCCCAGTTTTACAGAATGTCTCTTTCACCATAGAACAGGGTGAAACCTTTGGCCTTGTAGGAGAGAGTGGATCGGGAAAGACCACCCTTGCAAAGCTTCTGATCTCTCTTCTGACCCCCTCCTCCGGAACCATCTTATACAAGGGGCGCCCTATCAAGAATTTTTCAAAACAAGAAATTACAACACTACGCTCTAAAATGCAGATGGTGTTTCAAAACCCCTACTCTTCTCTTAATCCTAGTCTATCCATAGGAAATATTTTAGAAGAGCCTCTTGTCATCTTTAAGCGTGGCACAACAAAAACTCGCCAAAAAGAAGTCTATGCCCTTTTAGAAAGGGTAAGCCTCCCCTCCGACACCTTTCATCGTTACCCTCATCAACTCAGCGGCGGAGAGCGCCAAAGAGTCGCCATCGCCCGCGCCCTCATTCTCCAGCCTGAATTTCTCATCCTTGATGAACCAGTTTCAGCTCTAGACGCCTCGATCCAAGCCCAAATTATCAATCTTCTCATCGACTTACAAAAAGAGCGTGGGCTTACCTACTTCTTCATCTCTCACGACCTTTTCCTGGTGCAATACTTTGCAAATAGAACGGCCGTCCTCTATCGAGGGGAAATTGTCGAGAATGCCTCAAGCCAAGAGCTCTACCAGGCCCCTCAGCACCCCTATACGCAAGCCCTCCTCTCGGCCATACCCACCTTATAAAATAAATTATACACCTTTCTAATTACCCCTTATTATTATACAATTTATTCATAATTAATAATTATGAGGTAATATAATGGAACCAATTCACCTAACCGGTTCAGACGCGTTTTATAACGTTGATTATGTAGCTCACACACAAAGAGATTTCGCCTCCAAAAAAGCCCTTCCCCAACCTTATATCCCCCCCTCCTCCTACATCAAGACGGAAACAAAAGTCATCCGTATAGTTAAAATAATTTTTGCCATTATTGTCTTTCCCATCGGCATCTATAAAACCCTGCAATTTATAGCAGGAAGAATTTTAATTGCATCGACTAGATATCGCAAAGAAGGCCCTCCTATAAGAGATCGTAGGGGTCATGAACACCGCTCTATCGATGGCGAAAGGGTTCACGTTGCTGCTAATCTTGATACAACTCCTACAGGTTGGAAACTTAAACGTATCACCATTCAAGTTAACGGTAGAGATATTGATGGTGTCATCATGGTAAGACGTGATACTGCACATAATGGCCGTTGGATGGTCGTATCTGAAGGAAGACAAGGATACTGGGAAAGGAAGGTGCAAGATAGAGGTCTTCAAGGTCTTTTAGAGGCAAACCAAAGTAACGCAATCATCTTAAATTATGCAGGAGTTGGAAGAAGCGTTGGCCCCACTACCCGGGCTAATCTAGTCGAGGGATGCAAAGCAGCTTTTGCCTTTGTAGAAGAGAAACTTCAAGCAACCCATGTCATAGGTTATGGATACTCTATGGGCGGCGGAGTGATGAGTGAAGCGATGGCTAAGCTCCCCTCTCCAAGTAATGGAGTCACTCGAGTGGCTCTTTTTGACAGAACCTTCTGTAGATTAACCAAGGCTACCGCAAGATACGCTAGCAAAGGTTTAGGACGTGTACTAGGCCCTGTAGTGCGATTTGTTGTATCTCATTTATTCAAAGGTCTTGGATGGGAGCTTAGAACATCACGTGCTTGCAAAAGATTAACCGGCCGCCGAGTTGTATTACAAACAACAAGTGAATCGATCGCTGATATCCTTGGGGTACGGGTTCGTATTCATCGAAACGATGGAATAATCCACCGAAATGACACCCTTGCGGCCCGCCTTGTACAAAACCCTACGCAAAGAGATGGAATAGTTGTGCTTGGAATTACTGAAAATCACAATGCGCCTTTAGGAGATGCTATAGTTGCTATGCATACAAACGGTTTGCTTCTCACTTAATTGATAACGAGATTTGTATGGAAGTAACTAGCGCACCCTTTGCTTTTTATGCTAGTAGCAGAGAGGAGTTAAACTCAAGAGCTCCTCTTTCTCCTGCGTATATCTACCCAGCGCAAAATAAAGTTCTACAGATCGCTTTTATCATTTTTGCGATTATCGTCTTCCCCGTAGGGCTTTATAAACTGGGACAGTTTGTGATCGGAATACTAGTTCTACGTCCTGGTCTGCAAAGAGAAGCATCTATCTCTACAGATCCAGATTGGCAGTATCAGCGAATCACCCTCCTCGTTAACGGAAGATATAGAGATGCTCTTCTGATGGGAAAACCTGAAACTCTCACCAATAGAAAATGGGTGGTAGTTGCCCCTGGCAGTGACGCTGGCTACGAAACCTGGGCTCAAAAACGAGATTTTCAAGAGTTTCTAACAAGAACGGAAAGTAATGCCCTTATTTTTAACTATCCAGGGATAGGAAAAAGCCAAGGCCCTATTACCAAATCCGCTGTAGTAGATACCTGCCGTGCCGCTTTCTTGTTTATCGAAGAAAGATTACAAGCAACACGAGTCATAGGCTATGGATATTCTATGGGTGGAGGTGTGATAGCTGAGACAATGGCAGCTCTTCCCCCACCTCGAGAAAGCTTATCTCGTGTAGCTCTCTTAGATAGGACATATAGCAAGCTTAGCAAAGCAGCAAGCACCTCTGTTGGCAAGTGGGCAGGATCTCTACTCAAATTTTTTAGATGGGATCTTAGAACAGATGAGGCTTGCAGGCAACTAACTATCCCCCGTATCATTTTACAAACAGCCAACATGGGCTCTGCTCAAATCATAAACGATGGTGTTATAGCCCCCTCTGATTCTCTTGCTCAAGAACTGTTGACCTCTCGAAGAGACAATCTAAAAGTAATAGGAATCCAAGAAACCCATTTGGCTCCCTTAAGAACGGATACAATTGCTTTAATTACTCGAGAAATACATTAGGAGATTTACATGCAACTTACCGGTCCACAAGCTTTTTACAATGATCCTCCCGGTTGCACGCCTGATCAGACTTACATCGCAAGAACTCGAAGAGATTTCAACTCTCTTACCCCCCTCCCTCGCACATTCGTATACCAAAGTGAAAATTACGAAACTGAAAGTAAGATTAAAAGAATCGCTAAAATTATTTTTGCGATTATCATTTTTCCAGTAGGTCTTTACAAACTGATTTACCACGTGATTGGATTAATAGTTGTGATAGGATCTATTGTCCATTCTAAAAAAAGTGCTCGAACCAAAAGAATGCTTATTCCTTTATGGGGAGAGTGGAAGTATAAACGAATTACCCTTGAGGTGAATGGAAAAAAAATTGATGCCCTCATTATGCTTAAACCCGCAAATGCAAACAATGGAAAATGGACGGTGGTAGCGAATGGAAACGGTGGCTGCTGCGAATTCAGTGCCATTTCTCCTACTCTTCAAGGGCTTTTAACAAGAACAGACAACAATGCCATCATACTAAACTACCCAGGTGTTGGTGCAAGCGAAGGGCTACCGACCAGAGACTCGCTTATACACAGCGTTCAAGCAGCCTTTGCTTTTGTAGAAAGAGAACTTCAGGCAACGGATGCTTTTGTAGAAAGAGAACTTCAGGCAACGGAAATCACAGGCTATGGTTTTTCCTTGGGAGGCGGTGTCATGGCTGAAGCCGTTGCAACTCTTGACCCACCTAGAGAAGGACTGTCTCGTAAGATCTTCCTCGATAGAACCTTTTGCAGATTAAGTGAAGCAGCAAAAGGGCTTTTTTTTAGAGCAGCAGGTTTTTTTATTAAGCAATTTGATTGGGAACTAAGAACATCAAGAGCCTGCAAACGGATTAGACATTGTCGTGTAGTAGTTGCTCAGCAAGCAGAAACATATAGAGGACGAGTCGATCGTACCCAACCCCCTGTACGTTTTATAACCGATCCCGTCATCCATGAAAGAGCAACCCTTGCACCTCGAGTTTTGCGAAGAGATGATATTGTGATCTTCGGTATACGAGAAAACCACCATCAGTCGTTAGGAGATGAATCCCTTGATTTGATTGGAAATGAGTTACGGATCGCCCACTAAATTTTTATAGGAGGTTACATATGACAACTAGAATAGACAGTTTTTTAGTAACAGCAGATCACATATGTGATTACATCCCTGTTGTGAGCACAGTCACTAATCTGATCGACCTCTTTCAGAAGTGTGTGGTTATCCCCCTCATGGGTCAGGAAAGAGTTCTGAGAAGTCGCTATTACACACACATTGCTAACAAAAGCCTGTTTCGTTGTATAGCTGTTCTCATTCCTTTTGTAGGAATTATCTTTGCTGTGACTGATTATATGCACTATGCCTGGCTAAGAGAAGTCCAAGCGCTTAATGAAGAGCTAGGAATTAATCACTATCCAGAAAGAATGACAGCCCTTATGGCTGTTAGATTAGATCCTGAAGCTCTGCAAAACTATCCCCAGTATCAGGATGATGAAGTCTTCGTATTGGCTGCTATTATACGATTAGGATCTGCGGTTAGACACGCAAGCCTAAGGCTTAGAGAAACTAGGCGTATATTAAATGCCGCTATTGAGCAGGATGGTAGAGCCATTCGCCATGCCGGTCCGATACTCTCGGAAGATAGGGAACTTGCATTTCTTGCTTTCGAAAAATGTCAGGAAGCATTTGCAGATATTAATCCTAGATTTCAAATCGAAATTGAAGCCATGCTCGCCCCTATTAGAGAAAATCCCCGCGCTCTTGAACACGCTACACCCGAAGTCAAAAATTATAAACCGGCGGTACTTATCGCTGTTCAACAAGACGGCAGAATGCTCCAATTTGCAAGTTTACGAATCAGAGATACTGGTAGCGTAGTTTCTGTTGTTGTTCAACAAGATGGTTTTGCGCTTAGCTACGCGGGCCCTAACTGCAGAAACTGTCAACCCATTGTGCTTCAAGCTGTCCAACAAAACGGTCTAGCTCTCCGTTTTGCTAGTCAGCGTCTGAAAAATAATTTCGATATAGTTCTGGCAGCGGTTCAACAAGATGGTCGAGCAATTCAATACGCAAGCGAGGCACTTAGAAACCACCTAGATATCGCACTTGCTGCCGTTCAAAGTAATCCCACCGCCCTTCTCTATCTAAGTGACGAACTCAAAGATAATATAGAAGTAGTAAGAGCTGCTTGTAATGTAGAGCCTCTTGCTTTACGATATGCAAGTCCAAGACTGCAAGCAGAGCTCGCAGGTGAATACCCGAACCGTCCGCGCAGAAGAAGAGAAGCGCAACAAGCTGTATAATCGACAATGTAAGGAAACCTATGACTCATAGAATCGGTAGAATCGACTGTTTTTTAGCAATAACAGATCGCCTATGCGATTACATCCCTGTTGTTAGCACGGCTACTAATCTAGTGGACCTTTTCCAGAAGTGTGTGGTTATTCCCCTCATGGGTCAGGAAAGAGTTCTTAGAATTCCTTATTATACATATATTGCTGATAAAAGCCTGTTTCGTTGTATAGCTGTTCTCATTCCTTTTGTGGGAATTATCTTTGCTGTTGTTGACCTTATCGCATATCGTCAACAACAGCATAGATATGAAGCATTGTACGCTACTCGAAGAGATCCCGATGCTCTTCAACGTTATCCACAGTTTCAAGATGATACCGAAATTGTGCGCTCTGCTGTCTCTTATTTTGCATATGCAATTAGATATGCAAGCCCAAGACTTAGAAACCGTAGGGATATATTGGTAGCAGCCATAGAAAAAGACCCTACAGCCATCCAATATGCTGGGCCAAATTTTCAAGAAGATAGAGCGCTCGCGCTCTACGCGTTTGAGCGTGGCGAAGCAGCGTTTCCTTATATTAACCCAAGGTTTCAGCGTGAAATTGAAGCTATGCTTGCCCCTATTAGAGAAAATCCACGTGTCCTTGAACACGCTACCCAAGAAGTCAAAAATTATCTACCTGCTGTACTTGTAGCTGTTGCACAAGAAGGTAGAATGCTTGAATTTGCAAGTTCAAGGCTCCGGGATACTTTGGGAGTTGTTGAGGTTGCCGTTCAGAACGATGGTTATGCATTGAGATTTGCAAGTTATTTCTGCAAAAATACTCCTCATATAGTGCGTCTAGCTGTCCAACAAGATGGCCTAGCCCTCCGTTTTGCCAGCCAGATTCTAAAAAATAATTTCGATATAGTTCTGACAGCGGTTCAACAAGATGGCCTAGCAGTTCAATACGCAAGCGAGGCACTTAGAGATAACCTAAATATCGCACTTGCAGCGGTTCAAAATGATCCCACCGCCATTCGCTATCTTAGCGACCAACTAAAAGACAACATAGAAGTAGTAAGAGCTGCTTGTAATAGAGAACCTGCTGCTTTACAATATGCAAGCGCAAGGCTACAAGCACAGCTCGCAGGTGAATACCCGAACCGTCCGCGTAGAAGACGGCAAGCTCAACAAGCTGTATAAGAAGCTGGCGATCGGTTACTGCTCTGCTACGACGGGTATCCCTATCTCTTCTACGATACGGTCTGCTCCGTAGACCTTCTCAACCGCTTCTAGAATAGCTTTGGTGTGAACGCTAATAGCTCTTCCTTTGCCTTCGATATAGCGAAAGTTATCGGAAAAGGAGTAACGGTTACCGTCAAAAATAAGACCAACGAGCTCCCCTTTCTTGTTAATCATCGGGCTGCCAGAATTGCCTCCGGTGATGTCGTGAGTGGTTACGAAGTTGAGGGGTAGGTCTTTGTTTAGAAGCGCCTCTTTTTCAAACCAAATCTGTGGTAGGTAATACGGGTCTTGGTTCTCTTTTTCACGGGCAGTGGTAAAGAGGCCACCGAGGGATGTCATCGGCTCTAGGTATTTCCCCTCTTCTTCATAGCCAAGCACCAAGCCTGAGGAAAGGCGTAGAGAGAAGGTGGCATCTGGATAGCGAAACCCACCTTGAGCTACAATCTCTGTATAAGATTTGCCTAGTTCAACATCGAGCACATCTTCTTTTTTCTTACGCACTTCTCGAGCAAAAGGATCGATTTCTTTGGCGAGAAGGATAAAAGGATCGGTGCTTATTTCTACTTTTTCAGGGTGATCGAAAAGATCTTTGCGATAGTCGAGATCATCAAGCTTAGATTCATCTACAAGCTGATTAATGTCTATTTTTTGTAAGCGTTTACTAAGAGGGTGATCTTCACCTAAGGTTTTACTTAACCAACGAAAATAGATCTTAAGGCGCGCTTTTTCTAGGTTTTTATAAATAGGCTCTTTTGAGAGAAGGCTTTGTTCTACAGAAGGAAGCTCTGTGTCTCTATACTCTTTTAAACGCTCGATACTTGGTTTTTTACGCTCCTCAGAGAGGCGTACTAGATGTCGGGCGATAGAGCCTAATTGAGAAGGGTTGATTGCTAAAACAAGCAACTGGGGGTAATACTCTTTTGCCTGATTCAAAGACTCTTCAAGATCTTGAAAAGGACCTCCTTGCGTCTCTGTTGCCCTCTTTTCTTCAAGTAAAGAGCCCTCTGAAAGCTCTTCTTGGTAATTGCGGATTACTTTAAGACTATTCTCAATTCTAGCGAGATCACCTGCTGCTATCCTTTGATTTTCGTCGCACTCTTCTCCAAAAGTGATAAGTGTTTGTCTAAAATCCTCTAAAATTTCTCGTAAAAAAGCATAGTCATACTCTTCAACAAATTTTAAATGAGCCCAGGTAAGCATACGCTGAGTTTTCCCAGGATTTCCGACCACAAATAAAGGCTCTCCTTCTTGAGCCCCTTTTTCGCTCCACACTAGATAATCAGGGGTTGTGAGAGGTTTGTCATTTTCGTAGACTCGGAAAAAACAAAAGTCGAGATCAAAACGTGGATATTCAAAATTTTCAGCATCGCCCCCAAAGAAAGCCACAGCTTTTTCTGGAGCTAAGACAAGCCGTACATCCATGTATCGCTTGTAGAGATAAAGGTGATGCTTTGCCCCTTGATACAGGCTAATTACTTTTGGATAAAGCCCAGTTTTCTCTTCAGCCTCTTTTTCAATGGTTGCAATCGCTATTTCGAGAGAAGCTTGCTTCGCCACTTTCTCTGTTACATCTTCGATAGAAACAAGCTGATCTACAAACATGTTCGGGCATTTAAGCTCTTCTTCAAAACTTTTTGCCACAAACCCATTTTTCAAAAGATCTCTTTCTTGAGAAGAGAGGTTATGAATGGCTTTGGCGCCTACATGGTGATTAGTTAATACAAGCCCTTCTGAAGAGACAAAGGAACCGGATCCTCCAAGACTAATACGTAGAGCCGCTTTTTGCACATGGTCTCTCCACTCTTGATCAAGTTCAAGCTCTTTTGGAAGAGCATCAAAAGTCCACATCCCTTCATCAGCCGAAAGAAGCGAGACAAGCAAGAGAAACAAAAAACGCATAATACCTCAAAATTTGGGGAGTTGGAAAACAACATCTTCTTCGGTATAAGTAACTTCTTCTCTTGAAGTCACTCCAAAAGCATGTAAAGAAGCGATACAAGCTTGAACCACATCTTCAGGAGTAGAAGCCCCCGCAGTAAGACCAATAGTTTTTACACCATCAAGCCACTCTCTTTTAATCTCTTCAGCAGAATTAATCAAATAAGAAGGAATCCCAAGTCTCTCCCCTACTTCACGCAAACGATTAGAGTTGGAACTCGTTGGATCTCCGATAACTAATATAAGATCGGCATGGGTTGAAATTTCTTTCAAAGCCATTTGACGGTTTGTGGTGGCATAGCAAATCGATGATGTGGGTAGAGTTTCAATATGGGGATAACGCTCTAACAACGCATCTGCAATCTCTTTTACATCATCTAAGCTAAGTGTTGTCTGTGTGATATAAAAAAGCTTATCTTGCTCGGTAAATGTAAGTTTGTGGACATCTGCAACGGTCTCTACAATCGTAGTAGACTCTGGAGCTTCTCCAGCCGTCCCTATAATCTCTACGTGGTTGCGATGGCCGATCAAAAGAATTTTATATCCTTTTATTGCGTATCTTCTTGCAGCCGAGTGAACCCGGGTAACAAGGCCACAGGTTGCATCAATCTCGATCAAATTTCGCCTCTTTGCATGCTCTCGCACTTCAGGTGAGATCCCATGCGCTGAGTAGACCACCCGCGCTCCGATCGGCACCTCTTCTAGATCTTCAATAAAGATAGCACCCATGTCAATGAGTCTTTTGACCACGTGCCGGTTATGGACAATCTCGTGCTTGACGTAGAGAGGCGATCCCCACAATTCCAGGGCGCGCTCAACCGTCTGGATGGCCCTTTCAACCCCTGCACAAAATCCTCTTGGCTTAGCTAATAATAATTTCACAACTCCTCTCGTAGAGAAGATGTTAAGGGAACATTTTTTTTAGTTCTAGGAGAATCTCATCGACCACGGTATGGATCATGGAGAAAACCTCATCGAAAAGCTCCTCCCCCCCGTAATACGGGTCTGGAATGTCTTTACCAGCATAGGTAGAGCTTAGGTGGGTCGCTAAGAGGATCTTTTTTTGTTCCTCAGAAGAGGCACTTTTCTGCAGCTTTTCGACTAGCTCTTTAGTCACTACAAAGACGTAGTCGTAGTGCTTGAGCATCTCTTTTCTAAAGAGTTTAGCTTTATGTTTCTGAAATGTCATCCCCTCTTTTTCAGCCGACGCCCGAATCCTGGGATCCATATCGTCTCCGATATTCCATCCCGAGACAGCGCAGCTATCTATCTCTACTTTATCGGAAAGACCAACCTCTTCTACCCTTTTTTGAAGAAGATAGTGCAAAAGGGGCGAGCGGATAATGTTCCCGAGGCAGACGAATAAAATTTTTACGTTGTGTTTGCTGCGCATCGAAAACCGTAGGTGCGGTTCATAGTGCCTGGGTTATTGCGGTGTCTGTGTGCACAACGCAAATCTTCTTTTAGGCTTTTCCAGCACCCACCCCTAAGAACTCGATAAACCCCTTGAGGCGGCCCCGTCGGGTTTGTCGGCTCTTGTAAAGAGTGCTCGTAGTAATTATAGCCATACCAGTCTTCGCACCACTCGTAGACGTTTCCAGACATATCGTAGAGTCCATCCATATTGGAAGGATAACTCATCACAGGCGTTGTGTCTGAATTGAAAAAGTTTGCCTCTGACCGTTCGATATCTGGGCCAAACGGATAGATCCGATCTTCTAAGTTACCGCTTGCAGCCACTTCCCACTCTGCCTCTGTGGGTAGCCTTTTGCCTACCCATTTTGCGTAAGACACAGCTCCATACCAGCTCACTCCCACTACGGGGTGTTTGGCATATCCAGACTCTATATGTAACTTCCCTCCGGTCCTCTTAATACGCGACTCTTTAAGAGAAATCATATCGTTATTGTTACTGTCTTTTTCTCCCCCCATCACTTCTAAAAAGCGGACAAATTGCTCATTTGTAACTGGGTGGATATCGAGAGCAAAGCCTTCTATAAAAATTTTGTGTCGTGGTTTTTCATCACGAGCACCTACATTGCTTCCTCGAGCAACTTCTCCCCCTTCGATCACTACCATCTCTGTGAGCATAGGTTCAATGTCGCGCACAATATCTTCTTTAGGTCTGTAAGGAGCCACCACTCGCGGTGCAGTAAAAATCGCACCGGGATCTTCATCAAATTCTAGTTTTTTGATCTCCGAAGGGTTGATCACAGGTTTTTTCTCTACTTGACGCACTTCTATATTTGGCGCTTCCATAGATCTTGCTTGAACCATTGCAAAAGAAGGCTCACGAGAAGGTGGAGGTGGCGCAATCTTTTCTAGTTGCGTCTCAACTTCTTTCAGCTCTTTTAAAGGCTTACCGGCCAAGCTATCCATCAAGGGCATGAGAGTATCGATTCTATCTTCTGCATGCTGATGCAAGGTTGCTTTTACGAGTCTATCCCAGTCAAAACGGGCATTAGAGAGGATTTTTGAAGGCATCGCAAAGTAGCCCTCTGGAAAGGCTCCAGTTAATAGAAAATAGGCTAAAACACCAAAAGCGTAGATATCACTTTTACTCCCCACTTTCTCTTTCACACCACCGAGTCTCTGCTCAGGGGCAAGAAACGCGTAGGTTTGGAGAAAAGAGCGTTGTAGTTTTGATAAAGCGTTTGGATCTGCATCTTTTGGGTGGTAGAGAGTCTCTGTGGTAAGATAAGGTGTTAAAGCAAGGGTATCGACAATCATCTGAGAGGCTTTTGCCAAAATTCTTCCGTATCCAACAATAGATGCAATTCCTGTATCAGAGAGATAGAGATGTCTTGTATCTCCTTCTGCTTTCCCAACCAAAATATTATTAAGTTTGATTCCACCGTGAACGATGCGTTCTTGATGAAGGTAATCTAACGCATAGGCGATTTGACGCAAGAACGAGAGGATCTCTTTTTCTGAAAGACGTCCTTCCAAGCTGGCGAGATAGGCTGCTAAATTTTGTCCTTCTGCTACATAGTCAGAAATCAGAAAGTAGCTGGATCCATCGGATGAGACATTGTGCATCTTAACGAGGTTAAGATGGTTTAAGGCAGATAACTGTTGAATCTCTTTATCAAAGCGCTTAAAAAAACCTTCGTTTGCAAAAAGCTCTGGTGGGAGAACTTTAATTGCACACCGTTTTCTGAGAAGCTTATGCTCTCCCAGGTAAGTCTCTCCAAGAGGACCTTTCCCAATTTGATAGAGAACACTAAAATCGCCTAAACTATCCTTCATTGTTTACATTACCCCCAGAGCTTTTGCAAGCCACCAGGCAAGAAGAAGGACTAGAGCGCCACCGGCGGCCCATACCAGTTTAGGAAGAAGTCTGTTTCCTCGATTCATGCTGTGACGACTTTCCATCGTCCCAATGCCGTAAGCAAACTCGTGTGTCTCTTTCGGGATTTTAAAAAATTCAGGGTATTCTTTGATCAACTTTTCAATATCGAGGCCGAGAAAAACTGCATACTGCCTCATGAAACCATACATGTAGACAGTAGAGAGAAATTTTTCGATTCCCCCCTCTTCAATCGCCTGTAAATAGGTTGTTCGGATAGAGGTAGAACTCTCTACTTCCTTCAGAGACAAGCTCTTTTGCTCTCTCTTAACGCGAAAGATTTCCCCTATCTTTTTTGCTTCTACTGCCATATACCCCTACGTGCAAGAATAAAAACTTAAGCGTACATCAAATGGACAATATCTGCAATCTCAGCTATTATAGTCTTTTAAAAACAGGTTGAAAATTTTAGATAGCCTGCATCTCTTATTTTTCATCCGTCTGCATCGGCCCTGTCCCAAATTCGAAGAGTCCTCCTGGACTCTTCTCTGTTTGGGTCCCTTTAACAGGGGTCCTCTTCGACGGCGACCTTTGGTCTGATAAAAAACAAGAGCGCATGCGTCCTAAAAATTCTCAACCTGTTTTTAAAAGACTATATTTGCTATCTTATGAGTTCTAGTTCTTTTGTTGCAGACCTTCCCAAAGACCGCTTTAAGAAGTTAGAAGAAGACCTTCTCTCCCAAGGCTTTGTCATGGAAAAGATCCCCCATGCCCACTTTCTCGCTAAAAAAGACGGCATGTCGGTAACTCTCTACTTATCGGGGAAGCTAGTGGTGCAAGGGAAAAAAATGGACGATTTTATCCGCTACTATCTTGAGCCAGAGATCCTCCAAAATTTTAATTACTCCCTCCCGGAACTAGCCCTTGATCCAACACCGCGTATTGGTATTGATGAGTCTGGCAAAGGAGATATTTTTGGCCCTCTCTGTGTCGCCGGTGTCTACGCAGATGAAAAAGGGATCAAGCGTCTTCTAGAGCTCGGCATTAAAGACTCTAAAAAGTTACAAGATACCCAAATCGATAAACTCGCCCTTCTCATCAAGCAAGAGTTTGCCTACGACATCATCCGCATCTCCCCCGAAAAATACAACGAGCTCTACGAAACCTTCCACAACCTAAATCATCTTCTCGCCTGGGGCCACGCAAAAGCAATTGAAAATCTCATCACAAAAACTGGTTGCACAAACGTCCTCATCGACCAATTTGCTCACGAGCATGTCGTGGCAAACGCCCTCAAAAAAAGATCCCTTACAACCACCCTCACCCAAAGGCACAAAGGGGAAAGTGATCCGGTCGTCGCCGCTGCCTCCATCCTCGCCCGTAACGCCTTCGTCACCGACCTCGATCGCCTAAGCACTCAATGGAATATGACTCTTCCCAAAGGCGCCAGCTCCGCCGTCAAAAACGCCCTCTCCCTCTTCATCCAAAAGCACTCCCGCTCCCCCCTCAACCAAGTCGCCAAAATGCACTTCAAGACGATTAATGAGGTGTAGAAAACTCAGGTAAAATAGACTGGTTCGTTTTAATACTGATTGCAGAAAACAAAATTTTTTATTATCAACGATAAAACGATAAGAACGATAAAAAAAAGAGTCTTTAAAGCGATCGTTTTATCGTTGATATAGAATGCGTAGACTTTTGGTGTGAAGCTATCAGCGAGATTGGTTATTACTTGTATTGGGAAGGAATTTGGTTTAATTGCTCTTCTAATGACCAATTAGGAGGCTTCCCTTTAGGCGATTTCCAATAAGCTCCGTTTAATAACCAACGTTCTCTAGAAGCTTGAATGGCTTTTAAAGAGCAGTCCCCATATCCAAATTCTGTACCACAGCAATTACATATGTCATATGTTGGACATACCCCGCCTTCGCCCCATGGAGGTTCTCCTTGGTTTAAACCACACACTCTACAAGCTATTTCATTGATCATAGAACCTAAAATTTAAAAGAGAATGGCCCTGCTTGGTCGTTTGTGAATAATCTGGTTTCTACATCGTTTGCTGGTTCAAGCCCACCAAAATACTCATCAATTCCATAATCTACAGCTATAGATTTGGCAAGCTTCATAAGAGCAGGTGTTAAATCTTTAGCTGGGAAATTCTTCAAATCAGACAACTGAAAGTTAATCTCTAAATTAATCTCAGTCGCATATTTATATACGGCTAGTCCGCAGTTAGGGAGCCTGATTCCGTCCCTCTTCAATGATTTCAAATTTACGAATAGTCCAAAAAACGCCTGTTTAGCGAAAACATCTGTCAGCGAATTCTCCAGTTTCCAATCAATCTCGCGAGAATCACAAGTAAGGTTATAGTCTATCACATCGTCTCCTCTAGAGCTTAAATCTTGGAGTAAGAGTCCAATTTTTTCTAACGAAACATTTTTAAAAATTATCTCAACTAAATAATCTATCATAGCGATACTATGCGTCTCAAAAGATGTTTTACAATGCTATTTGCTCCGTAAAAACTATACCAAAAATAATTTGGTTATCTACGGAAATTGGGTATCTTCTGATGTATTGTAATGCCTCAACCTTACTTCGAGAATAGAACTCTTCTTCAGACTCTGCTCTGTTACGTTCACAATACCAATTGTCACAGAGGGGTTCTAATCTACCTGGCGTTAGTTTGTAAACATCGCCCCCTAGGATTCCTATCTTATCCTCCGCTAACGAGAGAATTAAACTTTCAGCGTCATTTTTAAACCAAGCCAAGTCTCCGATTTCATAATCCTCTAGAGAAATGGCATTCTGCTCGATTTTTTCTTTAATTTCAGAACTTAACATAATGATTTTCCTTGAGGATCCTGTATAAATTAGACCCTTCTGTTTTACTCCTCATATGCTAAAATCGTATCCCCTATCAGAGAGACAAAACATCGCCCTCTTCCGTTATCGTGCAATATTTCGAAACATTTGCGTTTTTCATCAAAAACATTGACTTCAGAGCAATTTTTAAAATAAACTCTTGCTGCAGCAATCTTGGGCCCACTATAGACAGTAATAATAGTTTCAGCTTCATAAACTGAAGCAACGAGCGTAACAGACAAACCGTCCTCACGCGTACTTTTAAACCAATAGTTACGTTGCTCTTCATCGGTAAAAGGAAGCAGCTCATCAAAAATTGAAAGCATTTGAGTTATTTTTATTTTCAGTTTCTTGCCCTAACTAGACTTTAAAGTTTTTCTATTATTTCAGCTGTTTCACTTATAGAGAAGCCCAACCTCGTCTCAAACTCCCATTCTTCAATCTCCTTTTTTACCTCAATGAAAGCCGCTTTAATCATACTAACTTCTGATGAATTAATCTGAACTTCAACCACGTTCGCTTTTTCTTCTTTTAAAAGATTTTCCAGAAGGGCCTCAACAACCTTTTTTTTACTTCCTATCTTTTCTTCAAAGTTTTCAAGAAAGAAACCCCAGCATATCTCCCCTAAAAGGTTGATTACAACACGATCTCTAACAAGATTAATTTTATGAATATTGTTTTTCATTCTCTTCTCCTACTTCAACACTTCGTCATAATATGTTTTCCCTCGCAACGGTTTAAAAGCTGTTCCTCCGTCTCTTTGTAAGGGATCTCGAATAATTACTGTCCCGCTCTTTTGATCCCAATAGCCAATACGGTTACATGTAAGTGCTTTGATTTCTGTTGGCTTATTCAAAATTTTTTCGATGTGTCGAGCAAATTCCTTTCTAGTAACTATCGAATCTAAAAATTCTTTTCGGTTAATGACGTGTTTTTCAAAAGCATGCCCTCCTGCTATTTGTTCAGATATTAATTTGTTTTTCAATAATTGAGCACTAACTGAGCTAGTAGCCGGTCGATTTACCGTTATTTCAGTAAAGGTTTGTAAAGGTTTTTTTAAAAAACAATTATAAGACTGATTAAACAACCGAGATCCACAAGCCATTCCACCTAAACTAAAAGCACTATCAAAGAAATCTGCCGAACTCGAAGATAATCCCATCTCTTGGAGGAGGTAGCTTGTTGCTGTGCTGTTTTTTTCTCCCAAGAAGGCTGTTTTTATACCCGTAAAAAAATGATCCGCGCCATGAGCCATCATAGACCACCCAAGAGCACCGCCTAATCCTCCAGAGGAGAGCATCAGTGCACTTCCACAACTAAACTCCGCAAAGCCTGCACAAGCTTGTAGAGACCCTTGCATATAGGGAGTGTTTAAAGTGTTATACACTCCGTTTGCCATCCAATTAAAACGGCTCCATCTCTCTTCAGCAAGTAGGCCTGCATAATCAACATATCTTAAGGGATTATTGCGAACAAAAGCGTATAAATTGAGAGTATCGATATCACCAGCTGGGTCTTCAGTGATCCATTGTTTGGTGGAGGGGTTGTAGTATCTTTTGCCGAAGTATATAAGCGAGCTTTCTGGATCGTAGTGTTTCAGAGCGTATCGCCAGGGGTTATCTAGTTTTTCCATCACTTCTATAGGATTACCAAAGGCGTCAAAAAGATAACGATTGAGTATTTCTTTGGTGTTCGGATCCATTAGATATTTGAGTGACCCTTTGGCGTCGTAAACGGGGATAGTAAGGGCATTCTGTAGAAAGAAAAAAGCGGGGCGAGAAGGTGGCCCTATTTTGACAGCTTGAGATTTATTGTTTTTGTAACAAGCAATTTCTTCAAAGCCGTCGTAGAGGAAATGTTCGTAATAAGCGGAGAAAAACGAATCTTTACGCTTAGAAAGCCTACGATCAAGAGCGTCGTAAGTGTAAACATAACCCTTACACTCTATAAGGCGATCGAGAGAGTCATATTTACCTAAAGGATCATTAGCCTCTTGTCTCTCTTTTTGTTCCCCATCGTCATAGTGAGAATTAAAATTGTAATTTTTTGTATAGATAGGATCGTTTTCAGAGGTAATTTGTGATAAGGAGTCGTATGTGTAACAAGTAGCCCCTACATAGTTTACGTTACCCACTAAATCATAGCTGCATGTTTGGGTAAAATAAGGGGTTTTTAGTTCAAGGATTTGCCCTTTTAAATCTCTAGTATAAGTGGCTCCACTTTCCTGAAGAAGCTCTCCAGATATACTGTAGGCATCGTAGTTATGGACGCTGTTTCCGTAAGAAACTTTTCGAAGATAGAGATCATAATCATAAGTGATGGAAGACAGTCCTGGAAGTATAACTGAAGTTACTCGATCTAAATCATCATAAGTTTTAGAGATGACCAAGCCATCAAAATTCTCTTCTAGAATATTTCCAAAAGGGTCAAGTTTGCGTTTAAAGCCATTGCCTTCTAAGAGACGACCGCACTTGTCGTAAGAAAAGGCATAGCAGATATCTCCTTTTGAAGATTTGAGCGTCTCAACATCTCCTAGCGGGGTATAAGTATAGGTCAATAATGTCCCATCATGTTTTTTCTTTGTAGCAACCTTACCCTGCGGAGTATAAGTGTAAGTAGTTGTCCGTTTAGAATTTGCTCTAGAGATACATCTATTACATGCATCGTAGGCGTACGATCTGGTCAGGCTTTTCGTATAGATAGTTCCCTCAAACACATCCTCGTGATGAGTGAGAAGATTGCCTACTAAATCATACGTAAAACGTTCTCTAGAAAGAATCCCATCCTTTTCTAATCGCTTTTCTACCATACGATCGTAGATATCAAAAATCTCGACAACATGAAGACCGCTTGGATCAACTGTTATTTTTTCTAATACTTTATCTTCTAAGTAAGAGATATGAGTGGTTTCACCGAGAGGCCCTTGATGCTTAATAAGACGTCTGTGCGCATCGTAGAAAAAACTTTCTTTTCTCTCCCCCGCAATCACTTCGCATTCATTTCCTTCAGCATCGTAGACAATATTCTTTGTTGGTATACCGTTTTTTGTCTCCAAGACAACTCGACCCAGGAAATCACGCTCTATGCCAGTTACTACACCTCCTTGTATTGTGCTTGCAAGTCCACCTAAACTATCATAAGTATAACTGATGATACGCCCGCACTTTTCCTCTTTAACCAGGCGGCCTGCACCATCGTAGGTGTAATGTGTAGTATATCCTGCTCTATCAGCATAGGAGATCAGGTGAAGGGCATTATAAGACCACCTCTCTTCACCCTCAGCATATTGCTTGCTTATCATTCTGCCAAATGAATCGTAGGCAAAATAAGTAATCAAACCGCCTCTGTCAGTATGTTCTTTGACAAGACCGTTTGTATAATAAAGGAAACTCTCTTGTGTGCCATCTGGATACAGAACTATGCGAGGCTTACCATGGGCTGTATAGGTGTAAGAAGTTGTATTACCTAGAGCGTCAGTTTCAGAAAGGGTTCTACCGTAGCCGTCATAGGTGAAAGATCTCTTAGATTCTCCTAATAGAATTTCTTGCGGTTTTTTAGCGACAAGATCATAGACATAGTGAGTCTTTTGTCCTAATGGGTTGATCTCTAAAATAAGATTGTCATCTCGATCATATTCATAATAAGTTGTGTGCTCTCCTACACTGCGAGAAGTAAGTCGCCCCTTAGCATCATATGTCATAGTTTCTTTGAGCTTTTCAGAGAAAGGGATTGAGGAGACAAGACGGTTATCTTTATCGTAAGAGTAATATGCCCTCTGTCCAAGAGCATTTGTTTCGGAAAGCAAAAGATCAGCACTACTATATTCTTTTTCTAAAGAGTAAGCACAAATCCCGTTTGCATCATAGATATCTTCTTTAGAAACTAGATTATGATCGTTATAGAAAAAATGGGTTTTTTTCAGGAGCTTCTCTTCGCCATTTTCGACGTAAAGTTCTTCAACCCATTCTGGTTGATGGAGAGCAGGATAGTTTTGTTTTGGATAGATTCGCGTGATTTTCGTCTCACCCGCAGCTTCTGTAACAATAGCTATAAGATTGAAATAGTTGTCATATTTGCGATTCTCTTTGAGAAGAAGACCGTCTTTTCCCTGAACAGTTTTAGAAAGAAGCAAGTTTGTGCGGGGAACATAAGAATAGTTCGTGATAGATTCCGGAGTTTCTTCAGTTAGGAGAAGAAACCAAGCAGCTGGATCTTTTCCTGAGTAGGTTCTTTTGACTGTATAAGTATCTTCCCTTCCATATCCTTCTAGGTCACCCACTAAAGTTTCTAGGATAGGACTACCAAACTCATCAGTTGTATATTCAGTTCGAGAAATGCCTACTTCTTCAAGAGTTTTAAGTCGCCCATTTTCCTCCCAAATATACCGTTTTTCTCTCCTAAGCGTGCCATCTCTGTCATAAAAAGAAACTTTCTCGGGCTGGAAGTTAGCATTAAAAAGGTGTTCTCTTTTGGTACCTTCAGGATAGATAACAACTGTTTTCTGCGGTTCATAAGAAAACGTGTAGAGAGAATATTTATGACCTTCAGTGCGTACGTATAAAGAAGCAATTTTTGCATCTTTTCCGTAAGTAAAATAAAAATCTTGACCACGTCCAGACTGACCAGAAAAAATAAGGCTATTATAACCTATGATTTCTTGAGGATAAAGGGGTGAGGAAACTCCTACTAAACAAGAAAGAGAGTGATAAATACCATGCTGTTCATTTTTATAAGAGACGATTTTTTGCGTATGGTAAGAGACCTTTTTTCCATCAGAGCCGTGCGCAAAACAAGTAGCCTCATCTTCAGTTCGAGAAAGCGAGATCTTCGCGTACACACAATTTCCAGAAGGGTCTCTCGCTTCTATCGATGTAAGTTCATTACGAGCATTATAAAGATAACGGATATGCTTACCATTTGGACGGGTCTCCGAATAAAGTCGAAAATTTACTCCATCAGCAAGGCTTTTGTAAAAGCGTTTTGTCCCGTCTGGAGCCCATACACAAAAGCTGCCGTCTTGGCTCTTCTCATAGTAAACATTATGCGGATCAAAGTGGGCACCTACTTCATGCCCATCTGTATTGGTATGTTTAATCGACGAAGTTTGTAAGCTTAGTTTGCCTTTTTTTATAAAGTA
>CAZBHP010000003.1:0-23105 GCA_964491795.1 uncultured bacterium
TACAAAATCTTTATCACGCTATTTACAGTTGTGAAAATAATGAAGTGATTGTCACTTTAGACGGTGACGACTGGTTTCCTCATGCAATGGTTTTAGAGGAACTGACCAAAGTTTACGAACAAGAAAATGTTTGGCTGACCCATGGAAATTTACAACATTATCCTGATAACGGAGGATTTTGGTGTGAGCCAGTACCAACCCAGATCATTGCAAATAACAGTTTTCGAACTTTTAAATGTCCCTCGCATTTGCGCACTTTTTATGCTTGGCTTTTTAAAAGAATCAAAACAGAAGATCTGCTTTATGGGGATAAATTTTTCTCTATGACTTGGGACATGGCTATGATGTATCCAATGATAGAGATGACAGGGGAGAGGCATGCTTTTATTAGCAGATTTAACTACGTTTACAACACCACTAACGAAATTAACGACAATAAAGTAGACCCTGAATGGCAGCGGTTTTTAGATAAATATATCCGAAGTCTCCCTCCTTATACCCGCATAAACGATGAATAATTATCTACCGGCTTAAACATTTGCAAATAGGTTATTAAAAAGTTTTATGAACAAACGAAGAATAATAGCACTTTTAATTGGTTTAAGCGGGATTCTTGGATGTTCGCTTTTCTTTTTCCATAAACATAAGATTGCAAAGTTTGATAGAGAAACTAAACTTGTAGTTGTCATTCCTTCGTACAATAATGCTAAGTGGTACAAAAAAAACTTAGACTCTATTCTCGAACAAGTCGATGCTTCTTTTAGAGTAATTTATATTAACGACTGTTCTAAAGATTCTACTGGTGAACGTGTTGAAAAATATCTAAAAGAAAAAGGTTTCAACTACCGTGTCATAAATTTTGATGACCATGAAAATCCAGACCTAGAAGCTATTACAAAGCAATTTGCTCAAGAAATCGGTCAGGAGCCTTCATTTTTTATTTTGGTGAATAACCGAAATCGCTGTGGCGCTTTACAAAATCTCTACCGAGCTATTCATAGCTGCGAAGATAAAGAAATTGTGGCGACGATAGATGGCGATGATTGGATGGCTCATAAAAAGGTTTTCAAGCAGATTAAACAGGCCTATGCTACAAAAAACATCTGGCTTACTCATGGCAAACTAAAGCATTATCCGGATAATTTTAGTAACTGGTGTGAGCCTGTTCCTCAAAACCTAATCAAAGAAAATGCCTTCAGAAATTTTAAATGCCCCTCGCATTTAAGAACGTTTTACGCTTGGCTTTTTAAAAAGATCAAGTTAGAAGACTTGCTCTATGAAGGAAAATTTTACTGGATGACTTGGGATATGGCTATGATGTATCCCATGATAGAAATGGCAGGACACAGGCATGCCTTTATTAACGATGTTAACTATATTTATAATATGGTTAACGAAATTAACGACAATAAGGTGAATGCAGAGTTGCAAAGATTTTTGGACACCCACATTCGATCATTACCTCCTTACGAGCGCATAGAGTAAATTAATTTTCTACAGGAAGTCCTCATGTTAGCTAAAATGCAAAAAAAGAATCTCGCCTGGGGGCTTTTACTCAGCTTAATCGTTATTCCCGCATTAACTTATTCATTTTGCCGTGCTGTAAGAAGTTTTAACAAACACTGTAAAGAGAAGCGTAGATTCTTTTCTTCCGAAGGGTGGTTAGATGCTAATGTCCGCTATCCAGTTGTAGAAAATAAAGCAATTGTTGTCGTAGTAAGCGCTTATAACAATGAGGCTGTATCCCAGCGTAATTTACAATCCATCTTTGATCAAACCTATGAAAATTATCGAGTTATCTATATTGATAACTCTTTGGATACTTCAGCCTCTGAGAGAGCGAAAATCTATAGTCAAGAGCAAGACAAAGAAAAGAAAATCAACTTTATACATAATCCTGGTAGAGAGAAAAAACTCGAAAACGTCTACAAAGCCTGTCATTCCTGTTTAGATGGTGAGATTGTAGTTTTTCTAGAAGGAAACGATTGGCTAGCTAATGAAAAAGTTTTAGAGCGTATCAACCAAGCCTATCAAAACCCCATTGTTTGGATGACTTATGGATCAGCCATTACTTATCCTGATTATGGGAGAAGAAGCGGTCAGCCGATTAAAAACTATAAATCTATAAGAGAGAGCCACAATGCTGCCTTAAGCGCATTGCATACCTGTTATGCAGGACTCTTCAAACAAATTTCGTTAGAAGATTTTCTATATCAAGGGGTTCCATTTCCAGAAGTCCAAAATACGGCTTATATGGTTCCTATGTTAGAGATGGGCTATAAACATGCTCTTTTTATCCCTGAAGTGCTTTATGTGATAAATGATCCACTACATCGGCATTTTATAACAGAGGGTGCCTCTAAAAAAATCCGCTCCTATATCAAAAAAAGACCTAACTATCAGATCCTCCCTGAAACATTTGATCCTTGCCATACAACAAAGATGGGTAGTAAAGATGAACAATTTGAGCTGATTGTGATCTCGAAAAATAACCCTTTATTCTTAGCAGACAGTTTAGAAGAATACCGAAAAAAACTAGTGCCTCTGCCTCATATTACCGTGTTTTTTCAAGCTTCTAATAAAGATTACGTAGAGGCTTACAAACACGTCATGAAAAACTTTCCTCAGATAACTTTTTTGCAAGATGAGGCTATGATCGGCCTTTATTTAGAAGATATAAAAAAGAAAACATACCCCTACATTGGAGTAGTGACAGATAATTTCTCGTTTAGGGAAAAAATGCTTCTAGAATCTTTTTTATCAGCTCTAAAAATTACAGCTAACACAGGGTTTGTTTTCTCTGATTCTTTTGATAAAACTTCTTCAATTGTGGACACTAACACAACATTTATCATAGAGCAATTACTAAACTTTAATAGTCCTGAAGAAGGAGAGGTTTTTGCTTGTATTCGTAAAGAGTTTCTTTCTTCTTATAAAAAATAATTCCGATTGTAGTTGAGTTTAATTTTATTTTTGTAAGAAAATCTGATTGCAAATATTTATATTTAGAAAAGTAACCTCTTTATTACACATTACAAATTCAGTGGGATTTATGATAAAAGCGACAATTTTTAGTGTATGTTTCTGGAGCTTAAGTTTTGGAAACTTTCTTTTTGCAGAAAAAACAGCTAGTGAAAAGTTGGAAGCCTATAAGGAATTCCTGATTCAGGGAACATATGAAGGGCAAGATTTTTCCTTTTTTGAAGCAACGCCAAAATCTCGTTATGATACTTTTAAATACGCATTTGATTATTTTGAGAAGCACCAGGGAAAAGTGATTGTGGAACTCGGGACCACGAGAAGTTTTGTTCATGGGGGTCATATTGGGTGTAATTTAGATGATCCGCGCTTTTGGGATGTAAATCATCCTGAAAATTGGGATTGGGGTGCTGGTTTTTTTACAAGAATGGCTGCAACTTGCTTGTCACACTTAAATCCAATTTTACACACGGTTGATTTAGCAGCTTCGCACATAGCTAGGTGTAAAATAATCACACAGGATTATTCGTCTTTTATCAAATATTACCACACCTCATCTGAAGAGTTTTTACTGAAAGTCGCGCATGCAGAAGAAATCGACCTACTTTATATGGATACAGGGGATATGACCCCTATTGAACCTACAGCTCTTTTACACTTAAGAGAAGCTAAAATGGTAGTTCAAAGAAACCTAATTGCACCAGGTGGCTTGATTTTAATTGATGACGTAAAAAGTTCAGTCCCTAAAAAACACGGGGAAGTTTCAAATTACGGCAAGGCTAAATATGCGCTTCCCTATTTACTCGAACATGGTTTTGAGTTGGTTATGGACGAGTACCAGGTTCTTTTAAGAAAAAGATAGTATAGTCTTTTTGAACCCTTCGCGCCTTCGTATACAAGAGGGAAAGCATGAAAAGCTTTTGCAGAAAGGCAAAAGCTTTAAGTCATTTTGATAGATGATTAAACGACTTGGCCCCCCGCAATCATGCTCCTGAAGGGCTTCGCGTAAAGCGGCCAATTCATCAAACAACCCTTACATCGTCAGAAGAATTCCTCCTTCTTCAGAAGGAGGTTCTTTTAAAAGAAAAACCCTTGATACTTATCTATATTCTTGCGCTTCGCAGCAGTTTAAGGCTTGTTTATTGGTTTCCTGTAAAATTCAATGCAGAATATCTGCCTTTTTCGTAGGTTTTTATAAAGCTTGCGTAGGGTTCTTTTTTACGAAGTTCAATCCACCACTCTTTCGTAGGATTCTTCTAAGATCTTCCTTAAAATTTGGGGAAATTGGGTGTAGATACCTTGAAGTTTTTCCTGAAATATAGCCTGAGCTTCTTCTAAGCGCCCTTCTAAAGCTAACGCTTTGGTTAGATAGGCATCAATTCGCCAGTGGGAATAAAAACTTGTAGAAATTAGTTGTAAGTCTGCAATAGCACAAAGGTAGTCGCCTTCTTTCAATTTTCCTAAAGACTCCCATAATAGGTAAATAATTTCACCGCCAATTGCATCTTTGTTATCTACAAATTTAAATAGTTTCCTGAAATTTTCCTCTTCGGAAGTACATCTTCCTATGGAAGATATGACAGTTTCAGCATCTATAAGTTCGTTTAACGTATCTTCATTTTGACAGTCAGGATCAAAAAATCGAGAGATTGAAGCCGACTTTACTAACTCCGAAGCAAAAGTATGTTCATGATTTTTAGCTTTGAAAATGATCGCAATATCCCCAATAGAATAAAACTCTAAATCAGGGTCAAATTCTTTAACTTCTCTGATAATTTCGCGTAATAAGAGATTGGTTCTCGCATCACAGTGACACATTCCACGCAAATCATCAATGAGGATAACAAAGTCGTCTGCGTCATGTTCGAAAATTTGCACAAGTTCTTGTGAAATCGGGCAGAATCCAGCAAGGCCCCCCGTGCCTCCTCCAGAGCAGTGAGCATCAAGCCAGTATAATCTCCTTGCGGGAGAATCTTTAATCATTTGTTTAAGAAGGTTACACGTATCCCCAAAATAAAGGTGTATGTTTTTAGATTGAGCAAAACGTTTTTGCGCTTGTTTAAAAATGGGTTCATAAATGTCTATAGAATAGACTTGATCAAAGACTTGCGATGCAACAGCTGTCGTATCCCCAGCATATGTCCCTGTTTCTATAAAAGAACATAGATTAAATTCGTGCTTGAAACGATTTAAATCTTCTTCAGATAAAACGCCCTTTAATTTGGACATTGTTTGTATTTGATCGCCTAAAAGTAAAGTTGAATTAAATAGCAATAATGCTAAATAAGTTTTTATCATGTTACGTCTCCTGTTTTAAAATTTTTCTTTAATCAGCTTTATCTTGATATCATTTGGATTTTGTTATTGGAGGGTCTTGGCAAGAGTAGAGAGGAGTAGAGGGTATGATTTCTTCGAAGACAAGCCATTATGTAATTATCTAATTCACTATAGATGAGATTACAGAGCTCCATTCTTCGAGCATTTTTATTTTATGTGAAGTAAGAAAATCCTTTATAGTATGTTGCATCGAAGAGTAATTGGCAGAGTCAATTTTACTTCTTAAATCTTCCCAAGAATCAAAATATACAAATAGGTTAGCGTGTGTAGGTAAATACCATTCAGAATAGGTAAGTAGTTCGATGTCAAATGGAGGAGACCAAAAAAAATCAGTTGTTTCCCTTAGTTTTAAGAGGAATCTTTTGGTAGGGATAAAATAGACTATTCCATTAGACCAATTTTCAAACAGTGCTAGATTAGACCATGCGTAAGGTATGTGGATGATCCCTTTAAAGTCTTTTAAATCACGGGGACCCGCATATCTTCCTTTATAATAAGAGATGCCTAATTTTTCTAAATTCTTCGGCAAAATAGCGTCGTTATGGTAATTAGGCACAAAAAAAGAATTAGATTTATCTATCGAGGCAGGGATAGAAGATTGAAATTGAGAATCCTGCCAAGAATAGCCTATAGGTTTGATCGTTGTGTCACCAAAACTGATTTTTCTATGCTTTTTAGCATATAAATGCTCAAAAGGGGTGTAAGAAACTATCCTAACATTGGGCCGTTTGGGAATACTTGCAATAAGATTGTAATATTCACAATCGGGGAAAGGTTCTCTTAGTGATTGACCATCATAGTAATCAAAGCGGTTACAAACCCAAATAATAAGGGGCTTGGGAAAATTGTTCTGGAGGAAAATTCTAGATAAGGGAGCTGTGTCTGAAGTAATAATTAAATCAAAACTCTTAAAAAAATCTTGGTTTTTATCCCAGATTTTTGCTGCCATGGTATGGCTAACATTGTATCGATTATTCCCCTTAGGAACCCCATATTCTTCTTCAGAAATATCTGAAACAAACCAATTGGTGAGATCGAAATTTAACTGTTCCGCTACATAATTAAGTTCTTGAACACAGCCTTTATGAAATCCTATATGGAGAACTTTTAATTTTTCCGCGTGAAGCTGTAAGACATGTAAAACAAAAACCCACAATAAAAATCGACGCATATTTATTCCTTTGAAAGTGAGTGTTTATCTTGTATTAGGTTAATAAAGCTAAGGAGATGGTGAGCGCGATTTATATAGGTATGATAATCTCTCACAAAATCCATTTGTTCAAATAAAAGCTCTAACGTTGCGGTAGAGAGAAATTTTTTGTAATCATAAAAGAGTTGGTAGGTATCATCATTATATACAATTTTGCGCTGAAAAAGGTTGTATACCTCACTAGAATTTGTTACCCCAAAATTTCCGTAGCTTATCGCTTTAAAAATTCTACAAGGTATATAACCATGTTCTTTTTGCCATTGTCCGACAATTGCTGGAAACACAAAAGATAATTGAGCTCTTTTAATATGTTCTTGTGCAGAAATGGGATGAGCCCAAGGATCATTTGGAAGAAAGCCTATTTGATTCTCTTTGCAAGCTTTTATAAAAGGATCGAGTTGAGCTTTGTTGCCAAAAAGACCTTCACCGATGGTGCCGATCCAATGAAACACAGGTTGTCTTTTTAAGGAGGATATTTGACCTTTAATCTGATCAATTTCAAAAGGCAGAAGGTCCGTTCCCCAAGGCATGTAGAGACCCCTATTTTTTACGTCATAAAAAATATAAGGTTCTACTTCTTCAGCGTCAGGATTATCTCTAACTGCCGTTAGATATACTTGCAGTGCAATTTTGTTAGGAAGATCAGCATATTGGTTTTTTGTGCAATTATGTAAAACATAAAAGCAGTCTGGCCGTATAGGAATATTTTCATCCACCTGGCCTTCTGTAATAAAAAGGGCGTTAGAAAAATCAAAGAGAGAAACATCATCAGAATCGTTAAACCAAAAAGTTGGGTATTCCAAATGCTGAAAAGCCCGAAAAAAAGCATAATGGATGTATGAATGAGTATGAGAATCGAGCTTATGGCCCCACAGTACCACTTTATCAAATGCAAAAATAGAATGGGCCCAGAATATTACACCTATACTTAAAGTGTAGAAATATCTCACAAACACCTCATTTACGATTAAAGGGCAATATCTATAAATCAATTTGGGCATCTTGTCAAAATAAAAGTTTTTAAAAACAAACAAGAATAAATAAAGTATCGCCTACAAATTTCATATTTCTTACTATACTGATCATGATTTAAAAATTGGGAATTTGAAGAAATCGACGCTTAAATTTTGGACTAGCTGTTAGGCAATCATGAGGTGAGCCCCTGTTAAAAATAGGGCGAGTCGAAAGAAGTTAAAAGAACCTCCTTCTGAAGAAGGAGGAATTCTTCTGACTCCGTAAGGATTATTAGATGAATTGGCCGCTTAACTTAAGCCCTAAAGGGATGGGATTGCAGCTTGGCAGTCGTTCAAGCCTCATCAAGAGAGATAGTAAATAATGAAGTTAAAAATTAAAGTGAAGATGTTAGCCTTAGGATGGTTTTTTCTACCGTTTCTTCTGCATGGTCAAGAGCATTATTTTGAAAGGGAAATAAGTATCCGGGCTCACCTAGATGGCCAAAGTTCACAGTTTAACGACATGCCAATCTGCAAACCTCCTTCTTCAGAAGGAGGTTCTTGTAATTTGGAGAATCTCAATAATTCTGCAGGTCTTGCAAATAAGGCTGATCTTATTGTCTTTTCGTATAATCGTCCCTTGCAATTGTATGCTTTTCTTGAATCTGTGGAAAAAAGAGTCACAGGGCTAAATAAGGTAAGCGTTATCCTTCGATCCGATGATTATTTTGCTTCGGGATATGAAATAGTAAAAGATACTTTCTGGTGGGTGGAATTTGTAGAACAGTCTAAGGGAAATCCAAGAGGAGATTTTAAACCTCATGTAATGGAGTTAAGTTTTAAAACCGAGGGAGCTAGGGCTCCTTATATATTGTATGCTGTGGATGATATTATAATCACGCAGTATATTGATATACAAGCGGATACAAAAACACTTGAATCTACAGGCGCCTACGGGTTTTATTACAGGTTAGGTGAAGGAATCGATTACTGTTATTCAGAGAACTTAAAGCAAGGAGTGCCTAATCTTACGAAGTTACAAAGCGATATTTACATGTGGGAATTTGCTAAAGGAAAAGGGGACTGGGAATACCCTAATTCAGTAGACTTTGTTTTGTATGCAAAGAAAGATCTTCAAGATGTTTTTTCTCGTTTGTTTTTTACTTATCCAAATGATTTTGAGGGAGCATGGGCAGGTCTTGCAGACAAAAGTAAGCGAGGGTTATGTCACAAACAAGCCAAACTTGTAAACCTTCCCTTAAATATAGTTTCATCTTTCTCGAACCGAAGTCTTAATTCATACTCGCCCCAAACCTTAAACGATATGTTTTTAGCGGGGTTGAAAATAGATGTGGAGGCTCTTTGGAATGTAGAGCACAATTCGGCTCATGCAGACATAGAAATCCAGTTTGTGCCAAGAGGATCCAACCTTACAGAAGGCAACAGCAGGACCCTGAACTAGGAAGAAGGCATCTTTTAAAAGAACCTCTTTCTGAAGAAAAAGGAATTCTTTTAATGAAGTAAGGATTGGTTGATCAATTGGCCGCTTTATCCACCCCTGAAGGGATGGGATTGCAGCTTGGCAGTCGTTCAGAAAAAGAGTCTGCAAATTTTAAAAGCTTATGCAAAACAGCTGTTTTTTGTTCATGGTAAGCAGTTGATCGGTTGTCCCAATTGCCACCGCCTCGATAGTGAAAAATAGTATAATTCATAAAAAACTCACAATTTGTCACGTTTTCTTCAAGCATGAACTTCAGAAAAGGGTGTGCATCTTCTCTATTTATACCTATATGATTACCTACAAAAACTTGAGATGGCACATCTTTAAATCGAGCTTCAGGATGGTTTTTAAAATAATAGTAAGTGTAACCTCCAGCATCACAAGGCTCGCCTTCAACACGGCCGCAGTTGAAATTTAATTCCCTTTTTGCGGGAAGCGTATTCATATTTAGGAAAACAATAGCATTCCATATGTATTCTATTTGGCCACGTGCTTGGGGAAACCCTGAAATATCATAACCCTGCATAAATTCAGCAACGTTTAAGTCTTGAACTAGAAACATGTCTGAATCGATAATCATCACAAGTCCATCATGATCAAACCCTAAAGTATCTAGAGAGTATTGCACAACATTAGCGCATCTAACGCAAGCGTGATCATAGGGTTCTCCTGGTTCTCTTTTTAAATAGGGTCTAGAGTGAATTTCTTGAGGGATGGAAATAGATCGAAGGCCTAGTCTTTTACAAGTTGATTCAATAGCCACATGCATCTGTTTATTCCGCTCAGCATCATTAAACACAACAAATTCGTAGTCATCTTTCAAAAATTTGCGAAACGTTTCATATTGGAGCTCTATAAAATCAGGTCTTTGGTAGGAGTGTGTAATTACAAGCAACTTAGCATTAGCTAAAGAGGTAATCTGCAAAAATAGCCCAATCCATACAGGTGACAATCGAAGCCAGGATTTAATCATAAATTCTCCTCTTAAGATAAACTTGCTTAGTTGGTATTTTCTTTTTTTTTGTAGTAAGACGTCAATTTTAATTCTTTTAAAACAAGTGTCTGCGGCTTTTTTTCTAAAAATTACAAGAAAAAATTTTGGTAAATGCGTAGAATGGAATTATATTCGCTTTTCCAGAGATTTGATAAAGTTATGCATGTAAAATAGGGTGTAGGTATTTTCCCAAAGGGAAAGACTAATTTTTACCAATCAGGGATCTTAAATGATGAAAAAAAGAGTAACGGCTTTCTTAATAATCATAGGTTTTCTTATCATTCCCTTTCTTGTCTTAAAGGCAAGCCAAGAGCAGAATGCCACACTTACGCCAGCAAAATTGAACACAGCTGAAAAAATCTCTGATGTTGCCATAGAGCAGAAATTTGTCGTAGTGGTCCCTTCTTACAATAACGAAGAATTCTACCGCAGAAATCTCGATTCAATCTTCTCGCAAGAGTATAATAACTTCCACGTCATCTACATTGAAGATGCCTCTACCGATAATACCCTCTCGTGTGTGCAGCAATATATAGAAGAAAAACATGTTCAGAAGCAGATTACGCTCGTGCACAACGAAAAAAACCGCAAAGCTATGTATAACCTATACACCGCAATTCATAGTTGCCCTAGTGACGCTGTTGTAGTAATTGTCGACGGAGATGATTGGTTATACCATCCTTATGTTCTCAAAGAATTGAACCAAGTCTATGCGAATAACGATGTATGGATGACTTATGGGCAATATATGCGCTATCCAGACAATCAGATCGGTTGTTGCGCGCCGGTGACTAAGGATTTTCTAAGAGATGCAAAGGCAAGACAAGGTAAATGGCAATACACACATTTACGAACCTTTTATGCTGGACTTTTCCAAAGAATTCCTGTGAGTGATTTTGTGACAGAAGGGAAGTTTTTTGATACGACATATGATTTAGCGATTATGTTTCCTATGTTAGAAATGGCCCGAGATCACGCCTATTTCATCCCTGATGTCAACTATGTCTACAATTATTCAACACCTTTAAATGACGCCAAAATACGCCTTAAAGAACAAGAGAGGCTCGAAAGAATCATTCGGGCGAAGCCAGTGTATTCGCGCCTATTAGAGCATCCTAAAAATTCTATTCTAGAAGAGAGCTCTGATCTTATTGTTTTTTCTTACAACCGTCCGCTCCAGCTATACGCTTTTCTTGAATCTTTAGAGAAGCGAGTTGTTGGGTTGAATAAAGTAAGCGTTCTTTTCCGAGCAGACGACTATTTTACCTCTGGTTACCAGATTGTTCAAGAAGCTTTCCCTCATGTCCAATTTGTTCAGCAATCTAAATCAGAGCCTCGTAAGGATTTTAAGCCTTTGGTTATGGAAATGAGTTTTGGGTCAAGATCAAGCGATGCTGCCTATATCCTCTATGCTGTTGATGATATTGTAATCACAGAAGATATCGATGTTAGAAAAGATGTAGAAAAACTTAAAAAAATCGGCGCCTATGGCTTCTATTATCGACTAGGTGAAGGTGTAGATTATTGTTATTCAGAAGATAAAGAGCAAACTGTCCCGCGCCTTATCGAGTTAGAAAAAGATGTATATATGTGGGAATTCTCACAAGGCACAGGCGACTGGGGCTATCCAAACTCAGTTGATTTCGTCCTCTATGCAAAGAAAGAGCTGCAGCCTGTTTTTGAAAAATTGACCTTCTCTTACCCAAATGATTTTGAAGGGAATTGGGCAAGACTTGCTAACCCGCAGAAATTGGGTCTCTGTCATCGAGAAACAAAAATGGTAAACATACCCTTAAATCTTGTGACATCTATTCCTAATAGACATCTTAACGCCTATTCACCTCATGCTTTAAATGAGATGTTTTTAGCGGGTCTTAAAATGGATGTAGATGCTCTCTGGAAGGTGAAACACAACTCAGCGCATGCCAATGTGGCGATCCAATTTGTCCCACGAGTAGCAGATCTTTTCCAAGAAGCAAGCGTTGCTGCTGGAGACTAAAGATGAGACGGGGATTACCTTTTTTCTTTACAGCCCTTCTTGTGTTTGGTCTTGCTTTCTCTTTTAAAGCAGTTGGACGTAGTACTAAAAGAAAGCTCTCTAAACGATCTGACTATCGGCCCATAGAAGCGAGAGAAGTTAAAGAGGACAAGAAGTTTTTAATTGTTATCCCATCTTATAACAATGAACCTTTCGTTGAAAAAAACCTCGATTCTGTCTTCAAGCAGCAGTATAGTAACTATCGTGTTATTTACATTGATGACGCCTCTAGTGATGAGACTTATCAGCGCGCCTACGATCTTATAAGGCAGTATCACAAAGAAAATCAGGTTACCCTTATCCGTAATCCTGAAAACCATAAAGCTCTTTACAACCTCTATTACGCAATTCATAGCGCTTCTAGTGAAGAGATCGTTGTCCTTTTGGATGGTGACGACTGGTTTGCTCATACTAAAGTCTTACCACTTCTCAACCAGTATTATAACGATCCGAATGTTTGGTTGACCTATGGGCAGTATATGACCTACCCAAACTACTCCAAAGGGCTCTGTCGTAGGCCGTTTTTTAATAGCTTGCAACGTGGATCAGTCCGTAGCAAAGAGCCTTTTAGTGGTGAAGGGGAGTGGATCTATTCGCACCTTCGCACTTTTTATGCAGGGTTATTTCAAAGAATTCCTCTCAACGATCTTCTCTATCAGGGATCGTTTTATTCTTCAGCCTGGGATCTTGCGATTATGATGCCTATGTTAGAAATGGCAAGAGAGCATGCGGTTTTCATCCCTGACGTTTTATATATCTACAACCGAGAGACACCTTTAAATGACGATAAGCTCCGTTTAGAAGAGCAGATGAATTTTAACCGACATATCCGCAAGCTTCCTGCGTATGCTAGATTGACAGAAGATCCTCGCTCTTTAAACCACTATGAAGAAAAAGCTGACCTTGTAGTTTTATCTAAAAACCGACCTTTACAGCTCTATGCCTTTTTAGAGTCCTGTGCAAGATATGTCCGCCATGTTGATGACATCACAGTCTTATACGAGGCAAAAGGCGAAGAGTTCGAAGAAGGCTATCAGATGGTGGCAAAAGAGTTTCCGAAAGTGCGCTTTGAGAAAAAGGGCAAAACATATCCAGGCAAAAGTCCTTACGTAGTTATGGCAGAAGATTCTGTGATCCTCAAAGAAGAAATCGATCTTCTTTCAGCCATTCATCTCTTGGAGAAAACAGGGGCGGTTCGCTTTTATTTTCAAATGGGTTTGAATATTCAAAATCTCCCTTCAACGATTCTTCCGGTTGGAAAGGAAGCTTTTATTTGGCCGTTTGCTTTAGCGGAAGGGGAATGGAAGCGCCCACATGAGATGCAAATGACTCTATGCCGTAGAAAAGATATCGATAAAAAGTCGTCTTCTCCAGAGGGAATTGGTCTTTTTTACAAAAAATCTAAAGCTGTCCAAGTTCCCCTTCATGTCACAAAGTATGAAGATGAGACAAATCTTGTTCTTTACAGTGAAGAAGAGCTGAATATTCAGTTCCAAAATGGCTATAAGATGGATCTTTCGGGGTTTGAGCAATTGCAGAATAGGACGCCAAGAGTCGAGTTTTATCCGCGGTTCATTGCAAGATAACAATTTCTAATAAAGCAAATACCTCTCCCGCTTCTTCTGAAAGGCCTCTCTCTCATCTTTCTGATGATTAAAGATCTTCCAGGCGACAAACTTCTCTTGTAAGAGCAACTTAAAGATATGGTCGTTGCCGCAGGCTTTGTTGAAAAGGGAGCGTTTGTCTTCTTTGACTTGATGGAGGAGCTTTTCGACTTTTTCGGGGTAGAGGGATTTGAGAATGCCCAGGAGAAACGATTGGACTTTGAGGGGGCGGTAGGTTTGGGTGTCGGTGATGTGGATTTGGACACCGTGGCAGTCGACACCGCGAAGGGAGCCGAAGAAGGGGCGGTAGTGGATGGGGGTGAAGTAGACGCCCTCGAGTTTTTGTTCATTGAGGGATTTGCTAAAGCGTTCGGCGTCGATCCAGGGAGCGCCGACGAGTTTGAAGGGGAGGGTGTAACCAACGCCGATGTTTACAAGCTCAAGCTCACCAAGCATACCTGTGGTAGCGTAGTAAAAGGGGGTGTCTTGTTCGGGAATTTGGGGACTTGTGGGGATCCAGAAAAGGCCTGTGTCTTTAAAAGACATCTCACGAGTCCAGCCGCGCATCGGGACAACTTCGAGGTTACAGTTGATTTTGTATTCATCATTGAAATAGCGGGCAAGCTCACCGATTGTGAGGCCATGGCAATAGGGGACATTAATATACCCGATAAAGGAGCGGAACTTCTCATCAAGCATAGGACCATCGATGAGGAGACCGCCGATAGGATTGGGGCGGTCGAGAACAACGACAGAAACTTTGGCTTTAGCAGCCTCTTCCATCAGATAAAAGAGGGTGGTTGCAAATGTGTACGAGCGGACACCAATATCTTGGAGGTCAAAGACGACAACGTCGACCTTTTGAAGCATCTCGGAGGTGGGGCGTCTTGTCTTGCCATGGAGGCTGTAGATGGGGGTCTTCTCTTTATAGAATCTGCTTTCGATATCTTCGCCGGCGTAACCGCGGCCGTCAATTCCGTGCTCAGGGGCAAAGAGGGCTGTGATCCGAAACCCTTTTTCTTTTTCAAAAAAGAGCTGTAGTGTTGGTTGTAGGGTGGAGGTAACGCCAGAGTGGTTAGTAAGAAGGCCTACCCGTTTGCCTGTAAGCATCGTGGCATAGCCATCTCTAAAGAAACGATCAACACCAAGTTCAATGTTTGCTTCGATTTTAGGGGGGATTTTGGGGGCAACTTTTTGAGCTTCAACTTTAACTTCAGGGGCCGAAACTGTGGCATAAATTGTGTAGGGAAATAAAAAAAACAAAAACCAGTTGCGCATTGAATGCCCTCTTTTTTATCCTAGAAGGCGATTATGCAAGATCTTCCCTTTTTAAACGAGCCACAAAAGCAAGCCGTTTTCCACAAAGATGGGCCTATCCTCGTTTTAGCGGGTGCTGGCTGTGGTAAAACGCGAGTTGTAACCCACCGTATTGGCAAACTGATTGAATCAGGGGTGCCTGCTTCTGAAATTTTAGCGGTGACTTTTACCAATAAAGCAGCCGGTGAAATGAAAGAAAGGGTGCACGAACTGGTCCAAAGAGATGTTTTAACGACAACATTCCACTCTTTGGGCGCGAAAGTTTTACGCGAAGCGATCCACGAACTCGGTTATAAAAACTCTTTTGTCATCTATGATGAAAAAGATAGTGAAGCGCTTCTTAAAGAGTGTCTTAAATCCCTGGGCGTTTCAGAGAGTAAAGAGACACTCAAAGCGGTAAAAGAAGAGATATCGGATGCGAAAAACGATCTTCTCATGCCCGACATGATGAAGGGGGGGCTTACAGCTGAGGTCTACGCCTCTTATCAACGGCGATTAAAAGAGTATAACGCTCTCGACTTTGACGACTTACTCCTTTTAACTGTCGAGCTTTTGAACAGCAATATCGGATGCGCTTACCAAGAGAGATGGTCTTATATCCTTGTCGATGAGTATCAAGATACCAACCACGCCCAGTATACGATTTGCAAACTCCTTTCAGGCAAGCACCGCAATATTTGCGTAGTAGGCGACCCCGATCAGTCGATCTACTCCTGGCGCGGCGCCAATATGCACAACTTACTCAACTTTGAGCGGGATTTCCCGGGCGCAGTTGTGGTAAAACTTGAAGAGAATTACCGCAGCACCAATCAGATCCTCCAAGCGGCAAACCGGCTCATCGCTGGCAATGCCCGTTGTTATGAAAAAGAGCTTTGGAGTAGCCTCGGCGAAGGGGAGCGAGTCCGTTGTGAAGTCTTTGCTAAAGATCATTATGAATCCCACTTTATCGTGGAGAGGATAGAAGAGGCCTTGTATACCGAGAAAGGGGAAGAGGTTGCTATTCTTTATAGAACGAACGCACAGTCCCGTATCTTGGAAGATGCTCTTTTAAAAAGACGGATTCCGTATCTCATCATTGGAGGCATCTCTTTCTATCAAAGAAAAGAGATTAAGGATTTACTTGCCTATTTGCGCTTAAGTGTTGCTCCAGGCGATATGATGGCCTTCTTACGCACAATCAACGTCCCAAAACGAGGGCTTGGTCCTGCAACCCTTGACAAGATCAGAAATGTTGCAGATGAAGATCGAATCCCGATCCTTGAATGTCTCAATAAGTTAATTGAGGGCGATCCACGCATGAAGCTTTCTCCAAAACAGAAAGATTCTCTTACCGAATATGTCAAAATCTTCCCAGAGATCCAAGGAATGCAAGCTCAAGGGGCAACCCTCGATGCCATTATGCGGCGATTGATCATTATTGCCCGTTATGAAGATGCCTTAAAAGAAGACAAAGAGACTTACGAAGACCGCAAAGAGAACGTCGACGAATTGATCGCCAAAGCATACTCTTGGCAAAAAGAGAACGAGTCCAATGATCTACGCCTTTTCTTAGAAGAGCTCTCCCTCAAAGCAAGTGCCGATGATCCAACCGGCAAAGAGAAGGGGATTCGTCTCATGACGATACATAACAGTAAAGGGCTAGAGTTTAATGTCTGCTTCCTTGTCGGTATGGAAGAGGAGCTCTTTCCTCACGCCAACGCAAAAGATAGCCCCGAGGCGATCGAAGAAGAGCGGCGCCTTTGCTATGTCGGTATGACACGCGCTAAGAAGCGCCTCTTTATGACTGGCAGCTTGCAGCGCTTCCTCTGGGGACACTTACGCACCATGCGCCCCAGCCGATTCCTCACCGAAGTCTTTCCCCGCAAAACCCCTGCCCATGCAAACGTAGATTAGTTTTTCGGGAGAAAGTCATTACGGACGAATAAGAGATCTTGATAGAGGTGCGAGGCAAGAGTGTAGCCCTTTTCGGTGAGAAGGGTGATGAGGCGCGGGTCGCTATAATTGTCTTCGACAGCGATCACATCGATTGTGTATTTAGAAAAGTCGATACTTGCAAGAATATCAAACTCTCCACCTTCTGTATCAAGACTTAAGAAATTAACATGACGGATCCCTTCTTTTTCCAAAAGGGAATTTAAAAGATAACACTCTACATCTAAGATTTGATAAGAGCCCTTGTAACGTTTAATTTGTCGTATGACCCTTTTAAGATGGAGAGGGTGGTATTTGTGTAAGAGGCCGGAGAGCATTTCGGTATCTACATGGCGACTTTTGACTAAGAGGAGTTTGCTTGGGCCTTCGATATCAGAGACGCAACCTCGTATGCAAGTTGAAGTTCTTAGAGATTGCAGTTGAAGAAATCTCTCTGGCATAGGCTCGATACAGAGGCCCTTCCATCCCATCTCTTTTTCAAAAAAGTAGGTGTTGCTATAGGTGATCCCATCATGGGCTCCAATATCTACAAAGGTCCCATTACGATAGTCTTTAAAGTAATGCTCATACACATATTGATCCTGATTACAATAAGGTTGGCTGTAGTAGGTGGCATAAGAACAAAGGGGTAGGACAAGAAAGCAGGTTATAAATTTATCAATCATTTCTTTTGGGAGTAACGTTTATTTAATTCTATGACCGGCAAAGAGGGACTAAAATAGGTGGACCAAAGACTTAAGTTAGAACTGGTCCTAATAAGCACATCAGTTCTAGCGAGTAAGAGACAATCGATAAGGGCCTCTTCTCCATGCAAGAATTTATCAGGATTGTTTTCATGAAGAGGCGAGCCGTCTGTTGAGTACTGCGTGCTGTATACTAAAATAGCATGGGGAAAAGAGCTCTCCATAAAAGTGAGGAATTCTAACTCATCAGTTGCGACAAAAATTTTATAATCCTTGAGATCCTTTTCCTCTATATACTCTTGAATGCAACTTATGACTTTATCAAAGGAGACGCGAGGAGCTTCGATAGACTTATCGGTGCCTCTATAATGGACTCCTATAACGGGGGAGCCAGTAAAATTGTCTAAGACATATTCATCTACTTTGTTTTGAATAGGGCTTTTAACTTTGATGTATTTTTTGATTAGCCGCTGCCGTTCTCGATGATGTAGATCTTTTTCGGCAAATGTTGCGTATCTTTTATATTCAGAGAGGCTAAATTTTTTAGGTTTGGTTTGGATGTTACCGTGCTTGATCGGTTCAAAATAGTATTCCCACCAGTTCGGTCCATAAGCGGGATCGTAGTAGAGTCCAATCTCTTCAAAGTTGACAGTTACCCCTGTGTATTTGCCTTCATTTTCGTAGCTATGAAGAACACCTGTTACGTAACTTAAGACGCTAAACATACCCAAACGATGAGGAAGCAAATTTATATACAAGTAAGAGGGGCGGCAATAGACAGATATAGGAGAGATTAGAAGCAGTAAGCAAAAAAAGAATCTACCAAGCATAGATAAACTCAATACGATACTGGCGGTAGTAGTAATCGTTTGGGAGGAAGTGGAGAGACCTCGATATTTTAAACGATTGCGTGACGGTAATGTTATTGGTTGGAAGATAGAGAAACTCGATTTGCCAGCCGAAGAAGTTGGTACGGCCAAGTGCTGTGAGGAGACTTTGGCCCGGGTTTAAGACGTCAAGGCCGATGTTGTCAGTTCCACCGTTACCGATCCCTCTAAAGTCAAATTGCGGAATGGATTGAGGTTGGACATATTGAAAGTTTGTGTCGAGAGCCCAGTTACCTTTTTTCTTGGCTTCTCCCATACTGAAGCCAATATACCAGGCAATATTGGCGAGTTTATCGTCTACAAAAGAGCGCCTGCGGGCGGCAGAATTGATGAGAAAAGCGCCGTAGGGGATCGTGATTTTGTTTATGCCAGGAGCAATAAACTTATATCCTATAAGAAGCTGGTGAATCACAAATTCAAAGACACGATCCATATCAGGATTGCTATAGTTTTTAGTATCCCAATCGATACAAGAATACTTGCCGTAGAGCCCTGTATTAAAGGCGTTTAAAATACCTATTTCTCCGACGTAAGAGAATTGGGGGACTGTATTAAATACCACAAACGGTCCGGCGTGGATATAAAAATCCCCAAAGTTACTTGAAGATTGATTGTAAGAGATGAGAAGTCCATCCATATAAGAGTCAAATTGGACTTTAGAATCAAAAGCATAATCTAACTTTCTTCTCCCGGGCTCAACGTCAATAACAAAGGTGTCGGCATCAATTAAACGAAAACCGAGAAACGCCCTTTCTAATTGGATCCTGTTTTCTGTCCCTCCAAAGATACCGGCAGTATTATCAAACTTTAGTTTGCTAACAGCCCAAGTAGCATCGGTGCGGTAGTCAAAGAGAAGATTAAAGGCGACAGCGAATTTGTTGTCTCCGACAAGAGGATGGAAAGAGTCTCTACCGATATTGCGGTAGCCGTCTCTGATTTCATTGGCAGTGATATATTTTGCGCGGATATCGCCTGTAAGAGAGAGATTTCCACCACGGTCACTAACACTTACATGATTTTTAGCTTCAATCCACTCTTGGAGAGCTTCGATTTTCTTGGCATCTTCTTTAATCAGGGCATCAAAATTAGTCGCTCCGACTAATAATTGAGGTGCTGCGATAAAGAAAACGAATCGATTCATTACAAGTTTTATTGGTTTAATATGCACATACTAAAAGAGTTGTCTTTGTCGAGCTCTCTTATTGTAGCAATATATAAAAAAAGTATATAACCTTTTTTCTTTTTTTGGTATTAGGGAGATATGCGCAACCATTTATTTATGTTTGGAGTGTTGTCAAGTGCACTCTATGCACAGCAAGATATCTCCTATTATGTTCCAAAAACAGAACACAAAGAACTACTAGCAAAAGCGCACCCCCCTAATAAATATACAGAATCGATACGAGAAAAACGGGTTTTAATCCCAGAGTTAAAAGGGATTATCATTTCCGGTGATTCTACGATGCCGCCCCCTTATGTAATGCAGTCGGTAAAAGGGGTGGAATTTTATCGGATGAAAGCTGCAATCGGTGGGAAAGAGAAACTACGACGACAACTTAACGATTTTGCCGTGTGTAAGCCTCTTACTGAGCAAGGATTAAAAAGAATTAAAAACTATATCACCGAGTATTACCGTGCGCGCGGCGAAAATTTGGTGCACGTATATATTCCAGAGCAAGAGATTCAAGACGGGGTCATCGTTGTAAATGTCATAGAAGCCTCTCTTGGTAAAGTGTGTATTACAGGAAACTGCTGGTTTTCTGAAGACCTCTACCTGGGCACACTTAACTTACAGCCCAACCAAGCAATCTCTTCGAAAAAAATCGAGGAGAATGTCACTTGGTTGAACCGTAGTCCGTGGCGTAAAGTGTGTGTAGTGTATAAGCCGGGCGATCGTTTTGGTTCTACCGATGTTGAGATTGTGGTGCGTGATGAGCGTCCGATTCGTCTATATATTGGGGCAGACAACACAGGGTTTAAATTAACTGATTACGCTCGGTTATTTGTCGGTTTTAACTGGGGTAACTTCTTAGACTTAGATCAGATTATCGGTTATCAATATACAGCTTCTCCAGATTTTGAGAAGTTTCAAGGTCATACTCTTCATTATACCGTTCCTTTCCCATGGCACCATCTTTTTGTAGCATTTGGGGGAATCTCTTATATTAGAGGGATTCAAGACAATCTTCCCGCTAACGTGCAAAAAGGGGTAAGCTGGCAGTTTAGCCCGCGCTATGTAATTCCTCTTCCCGAAATTTCTACTTGGAAGCACGATATAAGAGGGGGATTTGCGGACGAACAACGATTTAATTGTGGGTGAAAACTCCCCCCTTACCTCTTCTATGGCAACTGTTTTTCAGGGAATGGTCGGCTATGAAGGTTATAGCGACTGCACACCTAATAAATACTCAGGAAAGATCGAAGGGTTTTTACAAGCAATTCATGCAGGGACAGGGATGTCGCAAGAGAACTACGATACCTTGCGTCCAGGTGCCAAAAATATTTACTTCTACACCCGTTTTACAGGCGATTATAACTGGAGTGACCCAAATTCTCGTTGGGGCATGATGGTGCACACTCGTCTTACAGGACAAATCACAACAGGGGCTCTCCTTCATATAGAATTACTTGGGCTGGGCGGTTTCAATAGCGTCCGCGGTTACGTTGACCGTGCAGTTAACGTCGATGATGGTCTTATTTTCAACCTAGAAGTAAGCTCTCCTAGATGGTCGTTTTTCCGAGAGAAGCGTATGTGCAATTGGCTCGGTTGTGACTCTTTCGCAGTTGTGGGTTTCCTCGACATGGCCTATGGGGCGCTTCTTAAGGCATCTCCTGGGCAGCCGCACAATTACTTCCTTGCAGGGATAGGCCCTGGGCTTCGTTATGATTTCGGCACTTGGCTTCGGGCCCGCTTTGACATGGGGATTCCACTTACCGCCGAGCCATGGGGATCGCCAAACTCCGGTTTCATCCAGTTCTACTTCAGCGTCATCCTCTCCTATTAAGGGGTAAATAGTAGGACGTGCTGCCATAGATTCTACTTAAATCTTTCCGAAGAGAGAGAATGAAAATATGTGGAAGGGATGTTCCACATATCCCTCCCACGCCCACCATAGGGCAAGATTTGGCTTTGATAAATCAAATATCGCTCGGGTTCGCGTCTGGAAGACAGCCTCACCTCCTATCGGCCTCTTCGAGCTCGCGATATTTGATTTCTCTTTGCCACCTCTTGCCATTGGCTGTCCCCTTTGGGGACAGAATTAACAAAAGGGCGGCAACTTCGTGCCGAAGAGAGAGGGGGCGCCGCTGGAAAGGCGGGGCTTTCCAGCGGCGTTTTGTCGTTACAAACTGTGTATACCCAAGTGACTTCACAAGTGACTTCAAAAGTTGGATATTTTAGCGAAGCGGGCGCTCCAAATTTAAAGCAGGCAAAGCCGACCTGGAGGCGAGCCCCTGTTGGAGAAGGGGCCCAAATTCGAAAAGCCGGGGGCTTTTTGAATTTGGGAGGGGCGAGTCGAGAAGGCTTTAAAGTTGGAGATATCCGCGAGGTTAAAATGCCAAGTTTTGAATCACCTTGGGTATATAGAAAAAAATAGACTAAATAGTCTTAAAAAAGTAAAGTTGGCTATTTTGAAAAAGATACAAACTGGTTTTTGGAATTAGATATGAAGCTTGCGGAGTTGGTTTTATATAAGGTTCTATTTTTCATAGGGGCTGTTCCTTTAGGGGGATACTTCCTCTTGCGGCTCATGGATATGATTGAAAAAGCTTGGAAAGAAAACAATAGGAGAAAAAAATGGCTCAGCATGTGCCTCGTGATCGCAATATATCTTACTTTAACAGGTTTTTTTCTCTAGCAGTTATCTGGTGTAGTTTAAATGGTTCTTTCATTTACGCTTCCGAGTCCCCTTATATAAAAGAGGCAAGAGCAGAACACGATTTGTTAGATCACGAACAAATACTGTCTCTGTTTGGTCATTTGGAAGAAAACATAAGTTGTTCAAATAATAAAGACAGAGAATGTTTACATGTGATTTCTTCTTTTATAGAAGAGGTTAACACTCAATATAACTTAGCAATTTCTTTTATAGATGTATGTAATTATTTAGAATACAAATTGTTGCATCTCAAATTAAATTCTCGATTGAAAGAGTCTGTTGCTGCAGTTATTAGTAGGATTCAGACAGTTGATTCCACCGATGGTTTAAATTTTTTGGAAAACTCTAAAGTTGATGCAAGAGAGGTTTTGTCAGCCATGAACCAAGGCATTGTGCAACTTCCTTTTTTTTGGGAGTGGAGATTGTTTAATTCACCGCAAAAAGGTAAAAAAGACTTGATGGGACCTTTTTCTTCAATTGCAAGTGTAGCAAATACCCCGTATACACCGGTTTTAGATGAAAATATACCTGATAATTTAGTAATAGCAGGTGTTGAAATGATGGTAGCTTCTCTTTTAGCACTTATTCCGTCGGGTTATGCCAAAGCTGCTGCAGGGGTTATATTTACAGATGCCTTAAACAGAGGGGCAAATGGTTTGGCAGAATTGTCAGCGATTAATAAAGAAGCTGAACAGATGATTCAAAGAGATCAGGAAAATTGGAGATTAGCCCCTTAGTTTTGCTTCGTTAAATTTTCGTACTCCTTCTAGATAAATCTCTCCTGTAAGATCT
>CAZBHP010000004.1:0-21333 GCA_964491795.1 uncultured bacterium
CAGATTTTTTTAGATAAAGGGCAAACCTGGGATTGGTTTCGCTCTCCTTTGATTCGCATTACCTTTGTGTTTGCATTTGTCCCTCTTACCTATCTTCTCCTCTGGTGTCTTTTTACAGAAAATCCACTGATGAAGTTATACCTTTTTCGTATCCGCGATTTTGCGATCGCAAACATCACCATCTTCCTTTTTTATGCGATCTATTTTGGCAGCATTGTTGTCATCCCTCTTTGGTTACAAACGTATCTCGGCTATGATGCTTTACGAGCGGGGATTGCGGTTGCCCCTTTTGGGATAGGAGCTATCCTTGTAGCCCCTTTTGTCCCTTTTTTCGTAGCGCACATCGGGCGTACCCCCTGTTTTTGTTTAGGTTTTTTGATCATGATGGGGGCAAATATCTTTACCCGTTATTTTTATGCAGAAATCGATATGCATAACATCATGCTCTCTAGGTTTTATTTTGGACTCGGTGTAAGTTTTGTCTTTATTCCGCTTCTTGCCATGCCAGTGGCAGTCCTCCCTCCCCAAGAACTGTCGAACGGTTTGAGCTTGTTTCATTTTCTGCGCGGCATCTCCGGGGCTATTGGAACCTCTGTCTTTACAACGATATTTTATAGAAGAACAGTGCACCACCACCACGATCTTGTAGATGTTTTCAACCTGTATAACCCCCAGTCTGTTGCTTATTTAAAAGAGATCGAATCGTATCATTTGAGGGGAGAAAGTAGCCTTACGCTTCTCAATGATTTAGTCGATCAGCAAGCATCTTCTTTATCTATCGAAGAGATTTCTTTTGTAATGGCTTTATGCTGCTTTTTTCTCTGTATTTTAGTTCTTTTTGGGACAGAAAAAAAGATCTCAAAGGGCGCTCATACAGTCCATATAGTTGCAGAGTAATCTCTTCGAATATATACTGATAGCGCCATGACGCACACAGTTTCTTCTCAAAGCTCTGTTACCTGGGTTGATACAGCTAATGAAATCGATTTGAGTTTTGTCGAAGAGGTTTCAAATGTTCCCTTAAAAGCTGGGCAAGCAATTGTTGAGCCTTTATTGCAGAATTATCTCGACACACTCTTTGAGATTCGAGGTCTTTCTCCTTGGGCACTCTTTATTCCCTTTAAAGGCTATTTCACTAACTTAAAAAAACTGTTTAAAAGAAATGTTCTTTCATCGTTTTCAGTAGAAGTTGCTTTAGAGATATTAGACAATTACCATGAGAATGAAGGGGAGTCGGAAGAGGGGGAAAAAATCTACGAAATGCTCTCTTCTCTTGATAACTTAAACAACCTACTTGAAGAGATCACTTTAAGAGTTCTTTCAACCATGCGAAGCTAAAACGTTGGTTGCAAACAAAAAGACTTTTCTGTCTAATTTGTTTTTTACTTTAGTTGATGAGGAATAGCATGGGTAGATACATTGCAATTTGTATAGGTCTTTTTCTCCCTTTTTTTCTGTAGGAGCAGAAGAGGAGCGGTCCAGTTTTAATTCTCAAAGTGTTTTACTCGAGAGCTTATCCCATGATCCAAGAAACCTTTATGAAATGGTGGATGGAGAGACGATTTATTTAGTGTGGGTATGCAGTGAATGCACCTATATGAATATGTGGTATGTTCCACTTTGTATCAAATGCTCTACCGCCCGTCCTTCATAACCCAAAACTCAGGTTAAAAAGTGTAAGAGGATCTTTGTCATCCACTAGCCGGGAGAATGGGTCCGAGTGTTTCAGAAATTTCGGCATATTCTTTAGAGGAGCGGACAATTCGGGGTTTTACAAAAATAAGGATACTTTTCTTCTCGCGCAAAGTTTCTTTACGGCTAAATAAGCTATATAACATAGGTATACCACCGAGACAAGATGGGCCTGTGTTGATATGTCTTGTTGCGTTACGTGTCATACCGCTCAAGATTAAAAAACGGTTATCGGGGACATGGGCACTTGTGACCATGTTTGTTTTTGAGGTGGTGATTCCCGTCAATTGCGTTGAGCCGAAGGTAGGCTCTCGGACAGCTTCGGTAATTTCTTCACTAATATTTAAAGTGATCTCATCTGAGTCGCCAAGAGAGGGGGTAATGTGTAGGGTGACTCCTACATCGCGATATTCGATATTAGCGGTTGTCTGCTGAGACGTCCCGATTGTTTGCACAACCGCGCCTGTGAAAGGGATATTATCGCCTACAAAGATAAGAGACTTTTTATTCTCTTGAGTCAAGATTTTTTGATTCAAGACAATCGAGGTGTCACCCTCTGTTTGCAGGGCAGATACTAACGCGCCTAGGGTGAAAAAAGTCTTTCCTTTATGAAGAATCACATCTCCAATGATTCCTAAATCAAAACCACGCCCTAGGGGGATTTGAGAGAGGCCTTGAGGAGTCTCATCAGTGCCGATGGATTGCATCACTGTGCTAAAAGGATCTTTTCCTGGAGAGGGAGGAAAGCTTCCGGTGCCAAAACCGATCCTATTTTCAATTTTCCCTCCTCCGGCCCATTTCAAACCAAAATCAAGACCATTTTTTACGCTAGTTTCTAAGACTAGCACCTCAATAAAGACTTGTTGGAGAGGGGTGTCTAGACTTTTGATGAGGTCTACTGTTTTGGTTAAAGATTCGGCTGTGCCTGAAAAGAAGAGCGAATTAGTAGAAGAGATCCATTGGATCGATTCAATAGTGTTTTTAAGGGCTTCTGAGACATCTGAGGAGACCTGTTTGATAGCGTTAAGGATTTCAGAGCCTTGCTGATACTGTAACTTATAGACATGAAAAGTGAGGTGGGGTTTAGGAGGCGGCTCTTCTTTACATAGTATTTCAGGTAACACTGTAAGAACAGGGGTTGCTTCTGTAGCCTCTTCTTTCTTATCTCGCCTTTTTCTAATGAAGTATGAGCTATTTTTCTCGCTTACATCAAGCTCATGTTCTTGGAGCATATTGAGAACAATTTCTAAGATTTCATTCGAGCTTAAAGGACGTCCGGATAGAAAACTCACTTCAAAATTAAAGAGGTTTTGGTCTCCTATAAAATTGACCTCGGCTACTTTTGATGTAAACTTAACCACCTCAACCATAGAGATGTTAGGAAAGTTTACTTGGTAGGCGGTATCTTCTCCCAGAAGAGAGGCTAGCGGAAGGAGGAGAAAAAGGCTTTTATTGAATTTCATAGAAGGCAGATTTGAGATCCGAATCAGTATATCAGGGTTTTGTGTTTTTTTTTAGTGTTTTTGTAATTCCACTAATCAAAACAGTTGTTTTTTGTTATGAAATTGGCTTTGCAACTGAATTTGAATAGGAATTTGTTAACAAAATCTTAATGACAATTGTAGGGGAAAAAGTAAGAAATGGGGATGTTTGCAACTCTAAAAGACTCTAACATAGGAAAAAAAACAGGATGTGCAGGATAGCCTTCGGCAGTAGGATAAGCAGGATAACTATCCTGTCTATCCTATCGACGGAGTCGATCCCTCGACTTTGGACATTTTAAGATCTTTTCATAAATATAGATTAAACGCAAAGACGCTAAGCCGCAAAGAAACAGTAGAAACCCAAAACTCAGGTTAGGAGGGATTCTTCAGAAAAGGTTCTTCTATTTATGCTCTTCTTTGAGCCTTAGCGTCTTTGCGTTTAATTTCTTTTATTCTTTCTTAAAAGCCAATATGGAAATGTCCAAAGTCAAGCTATCGATGGAGTCGATCCTGCATATCCTGTTTTTCTCTCTATAATTAGGGAAGATTTAAACTTTAGGGGGAGATGCCGAAGATGCGGCAGTAGAAGGCATATTCTGCTTCTAATGAGCGCTTGATCGTATCTGCTTTGCGAAATCCATGCTGTTCGCCTTCAAAGAGAAGATATTCGGTTGGGATATTTTTCTTAAGAAGGGCGTTGTAGAAAAGCTCTGCTTGCTCTTTGGGAACGACTTTGTCTTCTGTTCCTTGGAGAAGAAGGACAGGGTATTTCAGTTTATCAATATGGTGAAGAGGAGAGAGGGCATGGTAACGGGCTTTTTCTTCAGGGTATTTGCCAATAAGCCCATCTAAATAATGCGACTCAAATTTCCCGGTATCTTGAGCAAGAAGCTCGAGATCTGTTACGCCATAATAGCTTGCTCCCACCTGGAATACATAGCGAAAAGTTAGTGCTGCAAGGGTTGTATAACCGCCTGCGCTTCCGCCCCGTATAGCAGCTCGGTTTTTATCAGCAAGACCTTCTTCAAAGAGGTAGAGGGCAGCATTACAACAATCGTCGATATCCACAAATCCCCAGTGCCGTGAGAGACGATTTCTATATTCGCGACCGTAACCACTGCTACCTCCATAGTTAATATCAGCAACGGCAAAGCCTCTTGATGTCCAGTATTGGACTGCTAGTTGAAAAGTAGGGGTAACATGTGATGTGGGGCCGCCATGGACAAAAACAACCAGAGGAGGTTTTTCAGAAGCAGGGGCAGTATAATCTGGATTAGTTGGGGGGTAATAAAAAAGGTAGGCTTGTTTTTTATGAGTAGTTGGAAATTCAACAGTCTTTGGGAGAGAGAAGTATTTTTTATCGATTGTGTTTGTGTAAGGTTTATGGAGAACTGAAACTTTTTTGGTGGTCGGATTGACAGAAATAATATGTGCAGGCTCGGTTGGAGAGGCTGCAATCATGACAAGCTCATCACCTTGAACAGATATTTGATCATAGCGGGTATAAGGAAGATTCAAAGTCTCCATTTTTTTCGTTTTTAGATCGATGAGAGCAAGAGAATCAACTGCTTTTTCGGTATAGATAGCGACGATAAAATGTTTGAAAAAATCGTAATGCTTTTGGCCCAGGTTCCAAAGAGGATAAGAGAAGTCAGCCTCTTTCTCAAAGATTGCTTTTCCTTCTGTAAAGATATTCCAGTAGCCACTTTTGTCTGTTGCGTAGAAAAGTTTATTCTCAGGTGACCAAAGAGGTTCTACAATAGATTCTGTAAGTCCACCTGCGATTTTTTCCTCTTTAATAAAAGAGCCTTGAGAGTTAAGGTCAATGACCCAAAGCTCTGTCCCATCCCAAGGCATATTCGGGTGATCCCAAAAGATATAGGCAAGTTTTTTACCATCGGGGCTTATTCGAGGAGCGGCATAGAAGTCGTGTCCTTCACGTAAAGTTTCGATCTCTTTAGTTTCGAGATCAATCTTAACTAAGCTATTGCGAGTCTCGCTTGGATCTTCATGATTTTCTAGGATGGAGTAGAGCCATTTCCCGTTTGGGTGGACAACAAAGTCTGCAAAACGCTTAGAAGGGGCATCGATAAGAAGAGTTGGATTTTCCCCTGGAGTCTGTTTGTAGAGGTGTTGGTCTGCAAAGTTTACGAAGTAGAGCGTTTTATCATGGAAAGCAAAACTTTTTCCGCCGTATTCATGAACAGTGGTTCGTACGCTAAAAGGCTCGGGTACGAGGGTTTTCTTATCGCTTGCTCGCACAAGGGCAGATCTGCCTTTTTCTAGAGGACGGCTTTCTACCCAGTAGATGTCGCCTTCATGGCTCTCTATATTGGAAAAACGGACCCCTGCTTCTCCTACTTTGTCAGCAGAAATGGGGGATACCCATGTACCATAAGAAGCAGCAAAAGCCTGCGTCATAAAACCTCCTATAAAAAGGGTGTATCTTACTATACTGAATCTTTTTTCCATTCTTTTTTTCTCTTCCGATAACTTGTAAGGTCACCGCTCATAAGATCTACAGGATATTTTTTTTTGTTGTAGGCGAGTTTATTAAGACCCACTTTTACAGGGTCAATGGATAACATGTGTGCAAGAAGAAGAAAAGAGGAAAAAAGAGAGGCAAACAAGCTCTCTATTTCGGGGTTTTTTTTACACGCTTTACTCTCTTCTTCACTCATCCAGAGAAAATAGTCAGATAAGAGACCTGCTTTCCTTGTTACATCAAGGACTTGGCTTGTAGAGCTAAGAGATGAAGATACCTCAAAGAGATCAGTTGAAAGTGAGAGGTGTTTTGCAAAAAGGAGAAGAATATTAAACACATCTCCCATCTCCTCTTCAAGCACGGATAGGGGTAGAGGTTTTTCTGGGATAAAATGCTCTATAAGTTCGGATACTTCTACAAGGAGAGCAAATGAGAGGCTTTTCGGATGATGATACGGCTTCCAACCGCGTTCCAAGACAAAAAGCTCTAAATCAAGAGATAATTTTTCTAACATTTTCTTATTCCAGTTTGAGCTCAGAGAAAAAGTTTTTAGAGATAGTCTTTTGCACGGTGCTTTTCCAAATCTTGACACCCTCAATAATTGTTTGGAGGAATTTTTGGTGCTGATCAGAATCGCTGTATTTGAGGATAAAAGAGAGGCAGCTAATATCTTTCATCTCCACTAAATAAGTGTTTAATGTGGCGGGCAAAATTTCACACGACTCTAGCTTTTTTTCGATAAAATCTTTGAAAGAAGGATTTACAGCGCCGATGGAAAGTAAAAAATAGCCTTCGACGATTTGCGTTTTTAGAAAATAGATATGGGCTTGATAATCATTTTCCAAAGCTTCTAAGAGAAAGAGAAAGACTTTTTTCAAAATTAGAGAGGGGAGAATGCTTTGCATGTAATTGGGGCTCAAAGAATAGAAAAAGTTCTCTAAGAGGAAGTCGTTACGAATATTGATTTGCAAAAGAAGTTTTTTTAGCTCGCTTAATACTTCGAGTTGCTTAGAGATCATCCCCCCGTTATAGTCTCGTATTTCTTGTAACATATCGTTTAGGATATGGAAAGCAGCGCGTCTTGCTTGTCTAAGGTCTACTGAAAAATCCTTTCGGAGAAAAAACTTTTTCTCCAGATGCATTTCAAAAACGTTTCCCTCTTTAGGGTATTTTTTCCGAACCAGACCAACTGATCGCACTTCATGGTCTGAGAACTTTGCTTTGCTTTTATATTTAGCGAACAGATGCTGCAGTGGAGAGTAGCCAGGTTTCAAAATGCGGAGTAAAATGATAGTAAAAGTAAGTTCTAATTCTGTTTGTTTATGAAAGGTGATGATAACTTGAGGGATATCATGAATGTATTTTAGCTGGTTACTTAAGATGAGGATATTGCGCATGACTTCTTCTTCATTACGCGGCATAAAGATAGGGTTAATCACGCTTTCAACGCGGCTTTTAATTTCGTTAGAGAGGCGTTGTTTGAGGTTTTGGATCTCCTCTTTAGTAAAAAAGCCCTCTTTTTTATAGACTTCTACGTAGATGGCTCGCATCTGCCCATTCGGGTTTTTATCTTGGATAAAGGTATCTGGAACTTTTTCTGCTAGAGGTAAAATACTTTGAATTGCTTTGAAAAGATGTTTCTCGCCAATAATTTCATTTTCTCTAAGAAGATTGATAGCGATCAAGACACCAACGACCTTTTTTAGTTCATTGTCTATTAGAATCTTTGTATGAAGAAGTTTAATGACCAGATGGCGTACGTGAGGGTTAGAGAGGATCAAATTGCTGATTACTTTACGAAATAGATAACCGTAAGCAATCATTCTTGTCAGGTGTTTGCTATCTCGAAGAGCTGTAAAATTATCTTTGAGTAAAAGGGAGAAATTTTGCAGTTCATGGAACATATCTCGTTCGAATATTTGTGGCCGCAATTCTCCGAGAGGGGCTATTTGTTCTTTAATAGAGGAGATCTTTTCTTCTGCTAAGACTTTTACAAAGAAATGGTGCATTTGATCAAAAATGGTGTTGTTCGTTTCTTTGGAAGGGCGATTAAGAAGAGAGGAGATATTTTCTTGAATGATGATCCGTTTTTGTTCAACAGAGAGGTTTGTAATAGAAACCACTTTACGGGCATACTGCACTGCTAGGATATTGATCGCAATTTCTTTGTGGATATTTGGCAGATGCGCATATACCAGGGAGAGATCTTTTTTGTTTTCTACTTTTACAAAAAGCTCATGAAGGAAGTAGCCGTGAGAAGGGCGCAATTGAAAAGCAAAAGCTAAAGAGTGAACATAGACAAGGTTTAGTTGTTTACCCGGTATCAGCCAGCGGCTATAAATATCAGCAAGGAACCGACCCACTCCGTGAGTATAGTTTGCTTGGCACAAAGTAACAAAAGAGAGGGTAGAGGGGGCTTCTATTTTTTTTTGCGTCCCTTTGGAAAGGGGAATGAGGCTTTCTAATTGTTTATAAAAACTCTCAATTTTCTCAACCTCTTCTAAACTCTCAATCGATTGAGCCAAAGAGAAAAGTTTTGGAGGAATGATTCGGTAGATGAGCCATTTTACGGATTCTAGATAGATTTCAAAGCTATCGCGTGCCTCTGGGGGATAATCAAAAAGAGGCTCGATACGTAGAAGATGATCTAAAAAATCATGGTTTTTTTCTCTGACTTCTCGAGGACAGATAGCGGATGAATGCATCAGATCAGAGGCTCCTCTTTAATGAGGTCGACATGGGTAAAGTGCACTGATCCAATCGGAGAAATATAGAGATTACGTACGTAAGGTTTGATAAGATAAGCGTAATTCCAATGAAAAAGAGGCGTCTGCGGCATATCTTCCATAAACAAGCTTTCCGCTTCGTATAAAAGCTCGAGGCGATCAGAGTCTGTTTTACATAAGTAAGAGGCTTCTAAAAGTTTTTTATAAAGAGGGTTTTCCCAACCTGGATCGTTTGTAGGTTGGATCTCTTCTTTAAATCGATCTAAAATGCTCATCATGTCATTGTATTGAACAAGCCAAGCACTTTGACTCATAAGAAAGGTTCGTTGGCGCAGCTTATCCAAAAATATCTTAAATTCAGATCCTTGAGGTTTAAGTGCAATCCCTAAGGTTTCCATTACTTGTCTGGAAATAACCTGGGCTAAGCGGTTATTGAGGTCAGATAAAGTATAAAGGTAGGGTATTTCTCCTATCTCTTCTAGTGTGCATCCAAGTTCCTCTAAAGCCTTAGCTAAATACTCCTTTGCCTCTTCTTTCGACCCATCCTTAAAAAAGGAGTCTTCTCTTCCCCCTTTTAAAAGAGGGGGGATAATAGAGGTTGCCACTTTCTCATCTAATAAAGTTACGTGATCTACGATTTCTCTTCGGTTAATGGCAAGGGCGATCGCTTTTCTTAAGTTTTTATTGCAAAAGGGAAAGGATTGCGTATTGAACTGGCAGAGAGAAGTGGCTCCAATGGGTTGATATTTAAAATCTTCTCGTCCTTTTAAGCTTGGAACTGCATCTTTGGGGATCTGGGAAAAAGCAAGGCCCACAAGATCTAGAGATCCTTTTTCATACATCTGTAAGACAGATGCATCATGGCTAAAGAGACTAATATGAATTTCATCGAGGCAAACTACATCTTTATCCCAATAAAAAGGGTTTTTTTCTAAGAGAATTTCCTTGTCAGGAATATATTTTTTCAGCCGAAAAGGGCCACTGCATATGAAAGAGTTGGGGTCTTTTCTTGCAATCTCTTCGGTTTTATTCTCCATTTTTTCATGCAAGGGGAAGAGAACGACAAATGAAGTTAGATCTAAGAAAAACGGAGTTGGGTGTTCTAGAGTAATTTCTAAAATGCGAGGGCCTAAGATTTTAATCCCTACCTCTTCTAAAGGAATTTCCCCTTTTTTAGCTCTTTCAGCTCCTTGGATAGAATATAAGAGTTGGCAACTCGGAGCTGGAAAATTTGGATCTAAGATAGCCAGCCAAGATCTTGCAAAATCTTCTGCAGTGATCAGTGATCCATCTGACCAAAAGGCCTCTTTAAGTTCAAATGTGTAAACTAAGCCTTCGTCATCGACAGAGATCATATTAGCTAAGCCAGGTGAGTGAGTCGATTCTTCACTCATTCGAGTTGCTCCTTCAAAAAGCATGAAACCGAGCGTTGAGGAGATGTGGTCTCCTATTTTTCGGGGGTCTAAAGTCAAAGGTGATTTAGAGCAATTGACTCGGAGGATTTTTTTTTGCAAAGAAAGTTCCCCCCCCTGACCACAGCGGGGCTGACCACAGCCCCCCACCAAAAGAAGAAGAGCGCTATAGTTAAGAAGCTTGCGAAAAAAGGCAAAACTTACGCACTTCTGCATCTTAAACCTAGATCTAATAAGAGAGAGTGAGAGTATAGAAATAAGAATTTATTTGTAAATAGTAAAGATTTTCAAATAAATAGAAGAATTTTTTTTACTATGCGGGGACAACGTTTAAAACCCGGTTGGCTACTTATTTAAAAGAGCCTCCTTCTGAAGAAGGAGGCTCTTCTAATCACGATCAGTATAGATCAGGTTTTGTTTAGCTTAGCAGCAATATAAGCATCTACAGCTTTTTCTAACACAGTAAGAGGAACAGAGCTTGTTTTTAGAACGCAATCATGAAACTCTTGAATTTTAAATAGTTTACCAAGCTTAGCTCTAGCTTTTTTGCGTAGTTCTAATATTTTGAGCTGGCCGATTTTATAAGAGCAGGCTTGCCCTGGTAAGACAAAGTATCGCTCAACCTCTGTAGTAGTATTTCCTAAGTCTAATCCCATCTCTTTTTGCATATAGGCAATCGCCTCTTCTCGTGTCCATCTTTTGTAATGAATTCCTGTATCAACCACAAGGCGAATCGCTCGAAAAAGCTCATCTTGCAAATGTCCTATACGATCAAAAGAGGTAGAGTAGAAGTTTTTTTCATAAGCAAGTTTTTCTACATACAGAGCCCACCCCTCTGCATAAGCTGTGTAACCGTCTATCTTACGCATCAGAGGGAGTTCAAGTTCATTTTGTATGGCAATCTGGAAATGATGCCCAGGCTCTGCTTCGTGAACCGCTAAAGTTTCCATCCGGTATTTAGGAATCTCTTTCATATTCCGAAGGTTTGCATAGAAAACTCCTGGGCGTGAATCATCAAGACTAGGTGCGATATAATAGGCCCCTGGAGCCCCTTTTTCTTCATTTTGAGGCACCCTTTTTACGACAACCTCTGATTTTGGCTTAATATTAAATAAAGGCCACAGTTCTTTTCGGGACCTCTCTAAAATTTTAGCAAAATCTTTCAAGCACTCTTCTCGACCTTCATCGGTATTTGGATAAAAAAAGCGCTCATCGTTTGCTAGCTTAGAAAGAAGTTCTCCTACGGTTTTGGAAGGATCATCAAGGCCTTCTTTTTTGAAAAGAGACCGTATCTTTTTTTGGATAAGTGCCACTTCTTTAAGGCCTAAATCGTGAATTTCTTGAGGTGTGTAGGAGGTTGTTGTATTCTCCTCAAGCCTATGGGCGTAATATTTATCCCCCTGAGGAAGAGCCCAAACTCCATGATTCACAGTAGCATGCTTAAGGAGTTTTTCTAAATAGTCATAAAGTTCCTGGTAAGAGGGATAAACAGCTTTTGCTAAGACTGTTTGCCCTCTTTTGCGATCTGTTGGGTCCGCCTTTTCAGCGAGTGTAGTGTAAAAAAGGTTTTTTTCTACCGGAGTTTCTAAAAACCCCTTAATCATATCCATCGATTTTTCTATGGCAAAGCGTGGAGGAACAATTCCGTGGTTTTTCTGATACTCCATAAGAGCGATTACTTGCTTGAATTGCAAAGGTATCTTCTCTAGACGAGAGATATAGTTTGTGACATCTTCTGGGACTTCTAATCTATGAAGAAGTGTAAAGAGGATGGTTAAATTTTGAACCGCACCAAAAAGTTGTGTGACGGGATAGAAATGGAAAAGAAAAGGTCGACCTCGAACTCTTTGATCTAAAGACCAGTAAAAGGTAAGAAAAGAGAAATCATCTTTAGGTTGGGGGTATTCTTTAATAGAGTGCCAATTCTTTTCGGTAATGGCAAATTCATCCAGAGTGTCCTGAATTAAATACCCATCGAGATAGGCATTGTGTTCGCGAATACCAATCGATTCAAAAAGCCCAATACTTGTCAGAGTTTCAGGACGCCACTCTACATAATCAATAAATAGTTTATCATAAAAATCGACAAGATACTGTGGATGAGGGCTTTTCCAAGGAGCCACTAATAAGAGATTATGGCCTTCTTTGATAGCTTCTGCAATTTTTTCAGCTCCGATTTTGTCGCCTCTTCCTAAAGAGACTAAAGCTTCCCAGTAAAGGTCGCTATTTTTCTTATTGCTAAAGAGAATACCCCCAGGCGGGATGGTTTCTTGCATTTCATAGTGAGGGAGACTCATCGCTTTTCTTCCAATAAGTTAGTCTGTAAATGAATTTCCTGTAGATAAAATCTCCCTAAAGAATTGAGAAGGAGATTTTCTACATGGGGTTTTTGTATATAGGAGCTACACCAATGGTAGAGGGTGGTAAGAGGCATCTCCTCTGCGATGAGTTTTTCTGCTTCTTTAAAGAACTTAAAACGCTCTGTATTGTCCAAAAGATGACTCGATGCTTCTATAAGTTTTGTGTAATTAGGATTCTCAAAACTTGGATAGTTTTTTACATTGTCTTTCATTTTCAAGCGTTCAAAGAAATTTAAAGGGTCGGGGTATTGGGCAATCCAAATACATTGAGCTAATTGATAATCTCTTTTAGTAAGTTTGTCAATAAATACGCTATAGGGATGGGCCGAAAGTTTGACGTGAATACCGAGCGCTTTTTTCCATTGATTTTGAAGCTCGACCGCAATTTTTGGATAGATGCCTAGAGATGCATGGAGAAGGGTGACTGTTCCATCTAAATCTTCTTCTTTGAGGTTAAGTTCTTTTAAACCCTTTTGGAGAAAAATACGGGCAGTTTCGACATCACCATCTTTAAAAAACGGTGGTGGGTCGTATCCTTTAAATGATTTAGGAATGAGGCTCGGCCCAGTTTCCTCACTCATGTGAGTGATGTTTTCTACAATCTCTCTACGGTTAATGGCGTAAGCAAAAGCTTTACGTATATTGACGTTTTGAAACGGAAAGGAATTCATATTAAAACAACAAATAGTTGCTCCTGGAAGAGAGCTTGTTTTAATGATCCCTTTATCTCTTAGACTTGGGACTGCATCAGACGGAATGCCGGTAAAAGGGAGCCCTAACATGTCTAGTTCATCTTTTTCGAACATTTTTAAAGCAGTCATCTCGTTATCGACTACGGAAATTCGAATGCGATCTAAATCTACGTGCTCTTTATCCCAGTAGTGGGGGTTTTTTTCGAGAACAATTTCATGGTTGCGGCGCCAAGATACTAAACGGTAAGGGCCATTACAGATAAAGTCTTCCCCTGCATTGTCAGCCCATCTAGCAAGGCGTGTTGCGATATTTTGATAAATAGGAAAATAGGTGCAGAAAGAGATCATTTCTAGAAAAAACGGAGATGGCTCTTCTAGATACACTTCAAGGGTCTGATAGTCGATCGCTCGGATCCCAATTTGTTTCTCGGATGCAAGGCCTTTTTTTGCTGCCTCTGCATTTTTAATCGGATAAAGGAGGTGGACATTAGGACATGGGAAAAGGGGGTTTAACATGTCTTTCCAGGTCTGCACAAAATCATATGCAGTGACTGGGACACCATTTGACCAATACGTTTTTCGCAAATGGAAGGTGTAGGTTTTTTTGTCATCTGATATATCAACTTTCTCCGCCAAGCCAAGAGATACAGTCGAATAGGGGGTAAGTCTAGTTAATCCCTCAAAAAGAAGGTATTGAATAGTGGTAGAGGTTAAATCGCCCCCCTTTCTTGGGTCAAGGGTGCAGGGGTCGTGCGTAATATTTAAGTTAAGCTGGTTAAAATTGCTGTTAGTTGCCGGTTTTTTATCTCGAGTGCAAGCAGATAAAAGAAGGGTTAAAAGAGGAAAAACAAGAAAAACTTTAAGAGTGTTTTTTACAAGTTGTTTCATGGCTCTTCACTATCAAAATAAGCTCTATTCCAATGTATCGATCCGATTGGAGACATGTAGAAGTCTTTTACATAGTCTTGCTCAAGAAAAATACCATTCCAGTGAAAAACACAGGAGAGGGGCATGTCATCGGCCATCACTTCTTCTGCCTTTTCTAGAAGAGATAACCGTTCAACTTCAGAGGGGGCTCTTATCGATTTTTCTAAAAGAGAGATGTAAGTTGCATTTTCCCAACCTGGATAATTTTTTGGGTTTGTCCGTTCTTTAAATCTTTCAAAAACATTCATTTGATCATTAAATTGCACAACTAAAAAACTCTGACCTAGTTGGTAGTCTCTTTTAGTGAATTTGTCGAATTGGACTTTGAAATCTCCTTCATCCATTTTGACATCAATCCCAAGCACATCTCTCCATTGAGCCTGCAAAGCCTGGGCGACTTTTTTTTGCAGCGCATTGGTGGTGTAGGTGAAAGTGATCTCACCAAGCCCTTTTTTATCACACCCAAGCTCTTTAAGACCTTCTTCTAGGTGTCTTTTAGCGGAGATCTCATCTGCATCTTTATAAAGTTCTAAACGCTTGCCACCTTTTAGCACAGAGGCAATGTAATTCGTTCCAACTTCTTCGTCTAGCTGGGTAATGTTATCGATAATTTCTTGGCGATTGATTGCATAAGCAAAGGCTTTGCGTATGTTTTTATTTGTGAAGGGAAATTGTGTAAGATTAAAAGAGATGAAGGTGGTGGCCCCCACCTTATTTTTTTTTAACTTTTTCGCCCTTTGTAAGCTTGGAATTGAATCGGTTGGAAGCGCATTAAGAAATCCGCCAAAAAATTCTAACTCTTTTTGTTGAAACATTTTCAAGCCTGTAAGCTCATCTGCAATAATATAAGCTTCTATCCCTTCTAAGCCCACTTTTCGAGAATCCCAATAGTTTGGGTTTTTTGCAAAAACAAGCCGGTCTCCAAGTCTATTTTCTTGGAGGATAAATGCTCCATTAGTCACTAAGTGGGGGTTTACGCTGTCAGCCCAGGTAGGGTCTTTTTCAACAATTTTGTGGGGAACAGGGGAGAAAAGACAATAAGAGATGATATCGAGAAAATGGGGGGTAGGTGCTTCTAAAATCACCTGGAATGTTTCAGCATCTAATGCTTTGATTCCAAGCTCTTCGAGAGGAACTAGCCCAGTTTTTACAGCTTTTGCATTTTTAATCGGATAAAGAAGATAAGCGTTTGGACAAGGAAAAGATGGTTCTAACATTGTTTTCCAAGCATAGGCAAAATCAAATGCAGTGACTAAAGATCCATCTGACCACAAAGAGTTTCGTAAACGAAAAGTATAGATAAGGCCGTCTTCTGAAATTTCTATTTTTTCTGCCAGGGCTTTTTCGTGAGTTGAATCTTGGGTCATTCGAACAAGCCCTTCATAGAGCATAAAATGGACGGGAGGAGAGACGAAATCAGCGCTTTTGCGAGGATCTAGAGAATTTGGAGAACTAGGGAGTGCGATTCGTAGGGTCTTTTTTTCACGAGAATGATGATTTTTAGAGGTACGGGAGCAACCGACCAAAGAAATTCCCACAAGAAGCACCAGTAGTCCTTTTTTCGGTAAATACATAAAGAAAATGCTAACGTTTGTGAAAAAAATTGTAAACTATAAAAAGGTGGTGGTGTTAGAGATGGTTAGGTTTGATCTTTGGTTGTAAGCAATTTACATAAAATTCTTTCTGTAAATCTGTTAATTGATGTCTGCAAAATTTTTATCCATAATTATTTAAAGTAATAATTGAAAGAAACAACTTAGATAAGTATGCCTAGGTATACTAATTATAGCTGAAACATACCATACAAGGGTTTGTAATGAAAAAAGGTTCGATCGAAGATCCAACTATCTTAGAAGCTGTAGATAACCTGTCTAGTATGGCTGAGCTAAATATTGAAGAGCTTAAAGTCGAAAGAAGCGAAGAGGGTGGCGGCGCTCGGATCAGTCGATGGTTAGACCTCAAAGATGAAGCAAAAACTGTAGAGTCGGTTAAAAACACCTTTAAGGTGGTTCATAAATATTTGCAACACATCTATTCAACAGAAAACCAGCAACTTAAAGATCTTCAAATCCAAAAAGGGGTAAAGTCGATTATTGCTTTAGCAGAAGAGGCAGCCCATAAAATAGAAGCCTCGGGTGTCTATTTCCAGGGTAAAGAGCTTGTAACTCAATCAAAAGAGTATCTAGAACTTATGGACTTCTATCAAAAGAAGATCCTTAAAAAGTTCGAAGATGTGATTAAACTTGAAGAGGAATGGCAGCAAGAGCTTGGTAAAGTAGAAGATGTCGCCGATATAGAAAGAAGAGGGTTAAAAGATTTAGAAAGTGTTACCCGAGATCGTGACTATGAGCTTTTCTTTATTACTAAAGAAGATGGATCTAAATTCTACAATCGCAACCTGTTGCGTCATGTAAGACTTGTAACTAATTTTGATCATCTTATCGGCAATGTAGCAGGCGATGATCCTCTCTTAAAAATTAAGATGGTTCAAGATAAAGAAGCCTTAGAGACGGCGCGAAGCTTTAAAGAAAAGCTTGGAAAAGATCTTGATGGCTGGTTTAAAGAAGCTGGTAAGTTTCGAGATGAAGAGTTTGTCCGTCTTTTTTATCGAGCTGTTATGGCTCTACTACTTGCTTCTAACCCAAGAAACCTTCTTTCTCGAACGACTGGGAAAAGCTCTTTAATTTACTTTGCTGATTTCCAGTATTATCTTCGAGCGACCCTCTCTCATATGGATTATCAGAGCTTTGTCGAGGGAGGGGGTAAAGAGCTTGATCCTTTTTATAACAGTATGCTTTCTCTCATGCACAAACTCACCTTTCTATTTTTTGTAAATCCTTTAGATCAAAGCGATGCTCTTGCTTGTTTTACCCGAATTATTCAAGAAAAAGAGAACCCTAAAAACAAAAGCACCACATCTTCTCTCTTTTTGTGGAATAGAATCCTCGATGAGCATGAAGAGCTTCATCGAGAGCTTATGAAATTCCCAAGCGGTCCTCTTTTTAAAGTTATTGATATTCTACACGATAAAGAAGATGTCGCTTTTGATCCCTTCATTCAATACGATCGCCCGCAGGCTCTTTTTCAATTGAGCATGAATGGTAAAAGGGTAACAGTTACACGGATGGCATCTCCTACAAGACAGAAGCAGATTCAAGAAGCTAAGATCATCCCTGAGTTTACAAGTGCTTTAAGGCATGCGGTAGACCATAAAGAAAAGATTCTTTTGGTTAATTATCAAGATCGCACTTCCTGGAAAGAGTATGCTCGAACAAAAGAGCTAGAAACGCTCCAAAATAATGCAGAAGTAGAACGAGCCCTTGATGTGGTTACTCTCCCTAAAAACACAGAATTTTATTTGCAAAGTGAAGAGTATCTAAAAGATACAAATGCAGGGGGTTTTAAAAAAGTTTTCTTTGAGCAGATTACTAGTGAAGAAAATTGTGGGTTTTCTTTCCCTTCCTATATCTCACACAAAGATCTTTATAGTTTTATAAAGCAGGCGATAGAAATGACCCATTCTCTTTTCTTTGGAGATAAAGAAGAGCTTTCTCGTAAAAATAGGCTCGATTTTATCGAAATTGTGTATCAATGGATTTTGATAAAACTGCTTATTGAAACTAAAGCATCTATTCTTACTTTTTCTGCTAAAGACGGAGTAGATCTTCCTTCTGCAGCATCTTTTGGATTTTTTGCGTTTCTGAAACTCGTTGGTAATGATCCTTTGTGGAAAGAAGAGGAGAAAGATTTTCTTAATGCGCTTGTTTTTGTCCCCGCTCTTCTTATTAGAGAAAGGGTTATTGATAGACACCCTTTAAGTCGAATGATCAGCATGCTTTCTGTGTTGAGCGCAGAGCTTGAGTTGAATAGGAAAAAGGTAAGCAAAACAATAGCCAAGCTCTACGCCCCCCACTTCTCCGACGGCATCTCCGTCCACCACCTCTTCTAGCAAAAAAGAGATCCATAGTTTATAGGGTTTTACAGGTTATTTGCTTTCTAAACTTATGCAAGAAGAGTTCTTAATGCAAAGGGGCTGCTCTCGCATAGCCCCTCTGCACTCCCGATTGAGCGGCGCGATAGAGCGAAGCGACCAATTAATCAAAGAATCCTTAAATCGCAAAAGAATTCTCCCCTATTTGGGGAGTTCTTTTCATCTCGGTTCGATATCTCGCCTCGGGTTGTCCCTTCCACTTCGTTGCAGGGACAAGCTAACTTTAAGGGCCAATGCTTCGCTTGGAATAAATGCTTCGCTTGGGATATCCGGGCGTGCAAAGCACGGCCCGGGGGGCGTCTGCTGTCAGTTTACACTGCCAGAGACGCCGAGGTTTTGGTTTTTTATCGTTCTTATCGTTATATTGTTACTTTTATTTTTTGATCCTACAGTTTCTCGAGGTTTTTATTGGAGAATCGCTTTATAGATTTTTGGGTTTAATTATATCTGTTGAACTATTAATAATAATTATTTATATAAACTTTTAGGATGCGATCACTTGCTCAAGAGTTTCATTTTCTCAGTTCTATTGGCGCGTATGTCGTCTTTATGGGCGAAGTTATAGCTGGTCTTTTTAAGAAAATCCCTCGTTGGGCTTTGTTGAGAGAAGAGCTTTATTCTGTAGGGGTTCTCTCCATTGGTGTGGTGACTTTAACTGGATTTAGTACAGGTCTTGTTCTTGCAGCCCAGTCTTATTACCAACTCTACGACAAAGGGTTAGTTGGAGTCACTGGACTTATGGTGGCAAAGGCTATGTTAACTGAACTTGGGCCTGTTCTTACAGCTTTTATGTTTGTAGGAAGGGTAGGGGCTGCTATGACAGCAGAGCTTGCGACGATGAAAGTAACAGAGCAGGTTGATGCTTTGGTCTCTATGGCGGTAGATCCATATCAATATCTTGTATCTCCTCGCTTGATCAGTGGTATTTTTATGTTCCCGCTTCTTACTGTCTACAGCATTATCATGGGAATTTTTGGCGGTTATCTGATTTCGGTCTATTTTTTTGGGATCTCTCCTACCACGTTTTGGGACCCAGTGCCGACTTATGTAAGGCCTTTTGATTTTTGGACTGGCTTTACTAAAGCTGTTGTATTTGGAACTCTTATTACCACGGTTTGCTGTTATCATGGCATGGCAACCCATGGTGGTGCTGCAGAGGTTGGAAATGCTTCTACAAAAGCTGTGGTTACCTGTTATGTTGCAGTTTTGATCATCAATTTTGTTCTCACCATGGGACTTAACGTTTTACATGCTGAGATCATACGCTGGACCGGTGGTGCATGATCCGTCTGAAAAACGTGTGTAAGTCGTTTGGTGAAAACAAGGTTTTGCAAAATCTAAACCTAGAGATCGGCAATGCAGAATTGTTTGTTTTAGTAGGGCAATCAGGATATGGAAAAAGTGTTATCCTCAAACATTTGATGGGGCTTATGAAACCCGATAGTGGAGAGGTGTGGATTGATGATGCAGACATGGCTCAATTAGAAGGGAGAGAACTTTATCGTAAGTTGCTCGATATTGGGATGATCTTTCAAATGGGAGCTCTATTTGATTCGATGACCGTGGGTGAAAACGTCGCTTTTTATTTAGAAGAACATGGAATAAGGAATGGAAAAAAAATCGACAAAGAGGTTATTCCTCAATTAGTCGAGGAAGCATTGGAAAAAGTTGGTCTTAAAGGAAAAGAAAATCTCTATCCATCTGATCTTTCAGGGGGAATGAGAAAGAGGGCATCCATTGCGCGCAGTGTGATATATCAGCCGAAATATCTTTTTTATGATGAGCCAACAACGGGTTTGGATCCAATAACTTCGGTAACTATTATAGACCTGATTGTCTCGCAGCACAAAGAATTAAAACGGACAACTGTAGTTGTCTCTCATGATATTGTATCAGCGATACGTATTGCTGACCGGATAGGGTTAATTGAAAATGGGAGAATACTCATAGCTGCTCCTCCAGAAGAATTTATGAAATTTGATCATCCAACGATCCATCTTTTTAATAAGATGATCGGAGGAGATGTAGAAGGGATAAGGAACAGTTCATGGTAGCAAGTCAGATGAAAAATATGCTGATTGGGCTTTTCGTCTTGATTGCAAGCTCGATTATCATTGGTATTATCCTGTTTATCCGTCCAAGTGTTGGTGATGGCAAGCAAACGATTAAGGTTCGCTTTGAAAATATCAATGGGATTAGTGTCGGAACACCGGTGACTTACGCAGGAAAGCCTATAGGTGAGGTGTTTAGCATTTTCCAAGTCTCTGATGCTCGTCAGCAAGGATCCACTGATCAGCTAGGAATTGTGTACCCTTACCTTTTAACTTTAAAAATTGACTCTAGCTATGTGATCTTTACTACAGATGAAATCACGGTGCAAACCCAAGGGCTTATGGGAGAGCGTTATGTAGCAATTATCCCTCGCCCACTTAAAACTGGGCAAGTCGCTCAAGTAGCTACTTCTAAAGATGTCTTATATGCTGCATCTGGCGATCTTCTAGAAAATATTGTTCAGGATCTCTCAGGTCTTTCTGCAAAGATGCAAGATGCTTTAGACAAAGTCAACCTCTGGATCGATAAATATGGAGACTCTTTAGGAAGCGCCGTTCAATCTTTTGATGTTGCAGTAAGCGAAGTTGGAAAAATGATAGGTGATATCAATACTTTGGGCATCATGCAAGATGTGAAAGATACGATGACATCTTTGAATCAGATTATGCAGCAGTTTGACACTATCCTTACAGATCTTAGAGAAGATGCTTTTTTCGATCATATAGCAGAGATTGGAGCAAGCATAGATCGAATTACGAAGGCAATTGCTGCAGGCAGGGGAACCCTTGGAAAGATGATCACAGAAGATGGTCTTTATTTGCAGATCGATGCCCTGTTTACAAAAGCAAATACCCTTTTCAACGATATCAACCACTACGGTCTTCTCTTCCAATATAATAAAGAGTGGAAGCGTAATCGTTTACGCCTTATGGCTGAGGCGGATCGTATAAGAGATCCTAAAGCTTTTCAGGCTTTTATGAATCGGCAAGTAGATGACCTTAACCTGATCTTAGAGCGTATGTCTACTTTAACTGAGACTTATAGCTCAGAAGAGCTTGCTCACAACTCCGATTTTAAACACAAGTTTGTCCAATTGATGCAACAACTCAATAGCTTTCAAGAGCGGGTAAAACTCTACAATGAAGAGCTGCAAGAGAGAAGTCATGTAAGAGGTGCTTCATGAAATCTTCTCTTCCCCTAGCAAAAGGGGTTTTTTTGGTTGCAAGCCCTGACATGGAACCTGGGCTTTATCATCGCTCTGTCATTTTGGTTTGTGAGCACACAACTGCCGGCTCTTTTGGCCTGGTTGTCAATAAACCTTTCCCTACAGATTTACCCGCTGAACTTTCTGCGATCGAAGAGCTACATAATCCAAAAATTCAATACCGACTAGGGGGTCGGATGCAGCAAAATCAGATGATGCTTCTACACACCTCTCAGCAAAATAAAGATCAAACCCTCAATGTCACTCAAGATATCTATTTGGGGGGTGATCTTAACTTTTTACAAGAG
>CAZBHP010000005.1:0-16013 GCA_964491795.1 uncultured bacterium
TCCACTCGCAAAAACTATACAACGAAATTAAAGACTTAAAGCAGATAGAATTCATCACCTTGCCAGACTGTGGACATAATGCGATGCACCACCATCCTGTCTACAAACAGCATTTCTCTCGTATTTTCTGATTTTATGGTGACCAATATAGCAAATAATCCTCCTTCAAAAGGAGGCTCTTTAAAAATAGCCGTTGGTCTTTCAGGAGGAGTTGACTCTTCTACCTCTATTTATCTTCTTAAAGAATTAGGTCATGAAGTGTGTGGTCTTTTCATGAAAAATTGGGAAGATGACGAAGAGTGTCCTGCTCTACGAGATTATGAAGATGCTTTAAGTGTATGCGCTGAACTAGATGTTCCCCTCTATTCGTTTAATTTTTCTAAAGACTACTTAGACAAAGTGTTCTCCCAATTTTTAGACGGATTGAAAAAAGGTTACACTCCAAACCCTGATATTCTCTGTAATCGTGAAATCAAGTTTACCTCTCTTTTGCAAAAAGCACTCGAGCTTGGCTACGACTATTTAGCCACCGGTCACTACGCACAAATTAAAGATGGGATGCTTGTAAAAGGAAACGATTTAACCAAAGATCAGAGCTATTTTCTTTATACGCTTAAAAGAGAAGAATTAGACAAAGTCATTTTCCCAATCGGGCATCTCCCTAAAAAAGAGGTGCGCACCCTTGCAGAAAAAAGAAACCTCATCACCCACAATAAAAAAGACAGCACTGGAATCTGCTTTATCGGAAAAAGAAATTTCAAAGAATTTATTGGTCAATATATCCCTTCTCAAGAAGGTGTCTTTCAGACCCCTGAAGGGAAAATTGTAGGGCGTCACCAAGGGGCCTTTTTCTACACGATTGGACAAAGAAAGGGCATGGGTATTGGTGGAGAGGGAGACGCTTGGTTTGTTGCCGAAAAAAACATAGATACAGGCGTTGTCACAGTTGTTCAAGGAGAAGACCATCCCCTTCTTTATAAAAACTCCTTAACAGCTACTAATCTTTCTTTTGTAAACACACCTCCTCAAGAGTTTCCTTATAGATGTAAGGCTAAGATTCGCTACAGACAAAACGATCAAGAGTGCACCATTGTAAAAATAGAGAACGGGAAGGCCTTTGTTGAGTTTGATAAGCCCCAAAGAGCGGTCACACCCAGCCAATCTATCGTCTTTTACGACAATGACATATGTCTTGGCGGTGGAATTATAAATGTATAACACTTTTTTAAAAGATTGAAACTTAAGCTGTTTTCTTTTATTCTCTTTGATAATTATGATGTACGCAAGAATTATAGCAAAACTTTTAGATTACATTTGGTTTGCCTCTCTTCTTCTGTTCGTTTTAGAGACTGTAGAAGTTAATCTTTGGTTTTCACTCGCCCTTGTCCTTTTAGTCCCCCTTCTTTTTGCACCTGTTGAAGCGGTTCTTTATAAACTTTTTGGATCGACCTTAGGAAAGATTATTTTTGGACTCCGGTTTGAAAAACGCCTCTCCTGGAAAACAGCATTTGGCATTGCTTTTCGCTCCGCCTTTTTAATTCAGCCCCTATTTATCCCAGGTATAAATCTTCTATTTGGCGTACTCTATCTTAAAGAATGGAGACGATATAGCAAAATACGTTGGAATCCTCCTGGTAAGCCCCATCTGGTCAAAAAATTCCCACGCTTTATCCCCTATGCGCTTCTTTTAAGCACCTCTTTGGTTGTTTCACTTTTCTCCTTTGCCTCCGACTGGACCTTTGAAGAGGCCTATCGAATCGCTAAAATAGAGCGTAAAGATTTTTTCAAAAAACCAGGCTTTCTCTTTTCTGGAGATGAAAACTGGGTTAAAGTCTCTCCTGAAAATTTAGCTTTTTCTGTTTTTTTTCCAAAAAATCCAGCATTTACTGAGGTAAATCGCCCAGTTCCTAAAAGCACCCTCACACTGACCTACCAAGAATACTCGCACAAAGACAATCTTCATTATGTGCTTGGCTACACAACTCTCCCTAGAAGTTGGACAAAATGGGGTTCAAGCCTAGTCTTTAAAGGCGCTCTCCACTTTCTCTATGGAGAAGGAGCCCGTGTAACACATAAGAAGAAAGGATCGCACGCCTCTTTTCCTGCTTTTGAATATGAAATTACCAAAGGAAAAGATCAGATTACAGGCAAACTTGTCTTAGTGGCAGACACCCTTTACAAGATAGAAATTGTCCATAAAGGGGAACTTTCTCAAGAAGAAAACGATGCTGCAGAGAAATTCTTCGCCTCATTTGCCCCACGCACTCCCTAGGACCAATTTTTTAATTCGCTTTAGTAAATTTTCAAAATACTATATAGTACGGCCATGGAAAAGAAACTAGTGATATACGCCTCTATCGTACTGCTGTTTTTATTTTTTCTAGCAGCTTTCCTTCTCCCCCAGCCTTATCGTAGAATTGCAGTTGATACCACCGGTTTTCCAACTGTTGGTGATCATAGCGCCCCTGTGCACGTAGTCCTCATCGAAGAGTTTGCTTGTGTCCAGTGTAAGCGGTTACACAACGAAGAAATGCCACTTTTACGCAAGCAGTATATCGAGACAGGAAAAGTAAAGTTAACAACCATCCCTTTAGCTTATTTAGAAGCCTCAAAAACCCCTTTTCTCTCTCTCCATTGCGCAAATTCTCAAGGAACTGTCCACTTCCACCAATTTATCGACCGTTTCTTCTCTCTTCCTCTAGATAAGTTTCTCAACCAATCTGCACGTGATCTTTTTAGCTTATACGGACGAGAATATCCTGAATTTTCCCAAGCAACCGCGATTAATTGCGTAAGAGAGACATCAATTGCTCCCCTTTTAGATAAAGTTGAGCATATCGTTGCCCCTATTTTTAAAGGACAACGGATCGAACTACCAACCATTCTTATAAATGGTCGAAGAATACAAAAAATGAACTGGCAAACTATTCAAAAACACATTGAAGAGGAACTTGCAATACATCAGAAACATGTGGAAATCGGTAAAGCGTCATAGCTTGTTTTTAGCCTGGCTTGTAGCAGCGGCATCGACTTTAGTAAGCTTGTATTTAAGCGAAATTTTAAAAATGACGCCGTGTAAATATTGTTGGTATGAAAGGGTTTTCCTCTTTCCTCTGCCGATCCTTATTGCTCATATGATCTTCAAACATCGCCGTGATTTTATCCCTTACCTTTATCCTCTGACAGCTTTTGGCTTTGTGATTTCTGTTTACCATTTTACCCTTTCTTATTTTAATAGATGTCCTTACCTATGTAGGTCTTTCGTCCTTTCCTGGGCAGGACCTTTTTTATTTTCCATAATATTCTACCTTCTCTTCTTAGCTCGTAAAAATGAAACAAAAGCCTAAAAAAATCAGAGATGGAATCCCCATCTATTTTGAAGATAGAGACCTTATTGTGGTAGAAAAGCCGGTAGGGCTTCTCTCTGTTGCATCCCTGATGACCGATGATTCTCTCCATACGATTATAAAAAGATGGCGCCGCAAGGTGTGGCCTGTGCAGCGTTTAGATAGAGAAACTTCGGGTGTCATGGTGTTTGCTTTAAATGAGCGTGCTAAAGAAGGCCTTAAAGGGCAGTTTATGGACCACTCTATCGGCCGTGAATACTGCGGAATTGTCTGTGGTGAGCTTACAGGATCGGGCACTTGGCAATCAAAACTGAAAGAAGATAAAAATTACTTTGTCCGCTCCCACCCAGATGGAGAACTAGCCATCACCCATTATGAGGCGCTTAGTTCGCTTCCTAAAAAGACTACTTTAGTAAAATTCGTCTTAGAGACAGGAAAAAAGAATCAGATCCGTGTCCATGCAAGTGAAGCTGGGTTTCCGCTACTCGGCGACACAAAATACGGCTCCTCCTCTTGGAAACGACTTGCTCTCCATGCTCACAAGTTAAGCTTTATCCACCCTGCCACAAAAAAAGAGCTCTCTTTCACCTCCTCACCCCCACCTCAGTTTCAACATGCGCAGACTTTATAAGGACAACTTTGATAAAAAACTTGGGGGCGTCTGTGGCGGACTTGCCCAATTTTTCCAAATAGACTCTTCTCTAATTCGACTGATTTTTGTCGCTCTTACCTTAATCTCTTTTGGAATTGCCTTCCTTGTTTATCTTATCCTCTGGGGAGTTCTTCCAGCAGGACCTCGAGCTTATATCCATGCGCCCTACAAAAAACTCTACCGCTCTCGAAAAAGCCGAGTGATCGCAGGGGTTTGTGGTGGTCTTGGGGAATATTTCAGAATTAAGCCAGATATTTTACGTCTTGTGCTCGTCGCCCTTTGCTTTATCACCTTTTTCCTACCCATCCTCATTTTCTATGTGGTGGCAGCTTCGATTATCCCCGAAGAACCCTACTAAGCTACGTCTCTCTCAAAAAAGGCGACCTCTCTTTTGATCCATGCAGCATCTTTATGGTTATAAGCGGTCATAAAAGCGGCAACTTTAGGAGCCATTTCCAGGGCTTTTTTTTCATCTAAAAGAAGAAGGCGTGTACGGCGAGAGAGGACATCGTTTAAATGGAGGGCCATCTCTTCTTCGACAGCTCTTCGTATATCTTCTCTTGTGTAAGGAAAGTCAGGATGTAGCCGTGGTAAGTTCATAGCTACAGGTGGCTTTGTAAAAGTGAGTGTGTGAGTTAAGCTTTTACGGGGAGAGAGATTATGGAGAGCAAAAAAACGATCGATTGTCTCTTCTGCCATATGTCTAGCTGTTGTCCACTTGCCCCCGGCAATCGTAATCAAGCCAGAATCAGAGACAAAAATCTTATGAGTCCGCGCAAGTTTTGCTGTTTTTTTCACCGAGCTGTTCTTTACAAGAGGACGAAGACCTGCAAACTGGGCTAAGATGTCTTTCCTTTTTGGGGCTGGATGTAAGTACCCTTTTGCAAGCTCTAACAAAAACTCGATCTCTTCTTCTGTCGGTTGTGGATTTTCTACCACTTTATCCACTTTAACATCGGTTGTTCCCACAAGGACTTTTCCAAGCCAGGGGATAATAAACACAATCCGGTTATCTTTAGTTTTTGGAATGACCAGGGCTTTCTCACCTGGGAAAAAATGGGCCGGCAAGACAATATGGCTCCCTCTACTATGAGCTAAAACTTTGTTTACCTCCCTCTCATCAGAGGAGCGTATCTCATCAACAAAAACACCTGCGGCATTAATGACAGCTTTTGCATAGAAGTTATACTCTTTTCCCGTCTCTTCATCAGAGGCTCGTATCCCTGTAATCTTTCCACCTTTTTTGATAAAGCTTTGAAATGAACAGTAGTTAAGGGCATAACCACCTGCGTGCCAGATTTTCTTAGCAAGTTCAATCGCAAAGCGGGCATCATCAAACTGCAAGTCGGAGTATTGCCCTCCTCCTCGGAGGTTTTCTGTAGCTAAGGTAGGACACATTTCCATCACCTCTTTTTTAGAAAGGGAGCGGCGAGAATGTAACTTTCTTTTCCCTGAAAGAAGATCGTAGAGCCACAAACCTATTGTATACATCAGCTGATCCATCAAAGAGTAGTAAGGGACGATAAAAGAGCGCTCTACCACAAAGTCAGAGGCATTTTTTGCAAAAAGCCCTCTCTCATAAAGAGCTTCGTGGACAAGTTTCAGATGACCATCTTTTAGATAACGCAAGCCTCCATGAAGAAGTTTAGTAGAGCGACTTGATGTTTCTGATGCAAAATCGCCTCTCTCCACAAGTAAAGTCCTGAGACCTCGAAGAGTTGCATCTAAAGCGCACCAAAGCCCTGTTGCCCCTCCTCCGATGACAATCAAGTCAAAATTAGGATTTTCTTCTGCTTTGTGAAAAAGCTCTACACGTCTTTTGTCCATTCTCTCGCAACCTCTATAGCAAGTTTCCAACTAGAGCGCATTTTCTCCACATCTTTGAGATCTATGGTACGCGTGTAGCTTGCAAGAGGCTCCCACAGATTTACAATCTCTTTCTGATCTTTCCAATATCCTACAGCTAGTCCTGCAAGATATCCCGCTCCAAGCGCTGTAATTTCTGTGCTTTTTGCGCTTTTGAGTGGGATAGAGAGGAAGTTTGCTTGCATCTCCAATAAAAAATGGTTGTGACTCACTCCACCACCACATTTGACTTGAGCAATCTTGATCCCAAGCTCTTCCTGCATCGATAAAATCACATCGGCTACTTGATGCGCAATCCCTTCAATGGCAGCCCTTACAATATGAGCTTTACTCGTACTTTGTGATAAGCCCAGGATTGTCCCTTTTACTTTGGCATCCCAATAAGGAGAGCCAAGACCGTGAAAGGCGGGGACAAAATAGACCCCTCCCGAATCAGGAACGCTACGCACTAACCCTTCAGTCTCGCCAGGATCTCCAATGATTTTTAGCCCTTCACGCAACCATTCAATCACAGAACCAGAGGAGTAGACCACCCCTTCAAAGGCATATTCAGCACTATTATTTCCAATTTGCCAGGCGACAGTGGTCAAGTGGGCAGTAGAACTTGGCTCTTTGCCGCAATTCATTAAAATAAAACTTCCAGTCCCGTATGTGCACTTGACATCCCCCTCTTGAAAACAAGCATGGCCAAAAAGGGCTGCCTGCTGATCGCCTATCATCGACGTAATAGGAATTGCTCCTCCAAAAAGCTCAGGCGCCGTAGTTCCATATAACTCAGAGTTACTTCGCACTTCAGGTAGAAGGATTTCCGGGATTTTGAAGGCGTGTAAAATTTCGGGATCCCAAGACAGGGTATGGATATTGAAAAGAAGGGTCCTTGAAGAGTTCGAAACATCGGTTAAAAACCGTTTGCCCTCGGTTAGTTTCCAAAGTAGGTAGGTGTTTACCGTCCCTACACATAGCTCCCCAGCCTCAGCCCTTTCACGTCCTCTGGGGGTGTTATCGAGCATCCATATAATTTTAGAGAGGGAGAAATAAGGCTCCAAAAAAAGGCCTGTCTTTTCCCGTAGCATCTTTTCATACTTGGGCTTCATGGAAAGGCACCAGTCGCTTGTGCGCCGATCACTCCAGACAATTGCATTCCCTATCGGCTCCCCAGTTTGTCGATCCCATAAAATAGTCGTTTCTCTTTGATTGGTAATCCCAATAGCCGCAATATCCTGGGCAGAAAGCTTCATTTTCCACAAAAGTCTCTCAATTACTTCCTTTTGCGTCTGCCAGAGCTCCCCCGGATTATGCTCCACCCAGCCATGCTGGGGATAGTGTTGTATAAAGGGTTTACCTTCCCCCGCCACAATTTCCCCCTTCTGGTTGATTAGAAGGGCCCTTGAATTGGTCGTACCTGCGTCTATGGCTAAGATATACATATCTTCTATTCAACGTATTTTCCCTTCAAAGTCAATTGAACTTTGTGTATACTAGCGACCATGTTTATCATACTGTTAGGACCACCAGGAGGCGGCAAGGGGACCCAAGGCTCTCTTTTAGCTCACCATTTCCACATTCCCCATATCTCTTCTGGCAACCTCATACGCCATAATCCAGACCTTACAGAAGAAGAAAAAGCGATCGTTCGAGAAGGCAAGCTCCTCCCCGATCCAATGATTATCTCCATCGTTGAGAGGACTTTAAAAAAATCTCGCCACGGCTGGATTTTAGATGGATTTCCTCGCACTCTAGCCCAAGCAGAAGCTCTAGAACACATCGTAACTGTTTCGCCTAAAGTCATCTACCTCACTGTTTCAGAAGAAACTGTCCAAAAAAGGCTCTCCCATAGAAGAAGCTGCCAAAGATGTGATGCAGTTTATCACCTCATCTCCTCTCCCCCTAAAAAAGAAGGGGTGTGCGATCAGTGCCAAGGCCCTCTTTTTATGCGTGAAGATGATAAGCCTGAAGTCATTCGGGATCGCCTTAGAGTCTATCAAGAAAAAACTGCCCCTCTAATCTCCTTCTATAGAGGCCGGGGCTCGCTCTTAGAAATAGATGCTTCTCAAGACTCTTCTCCACAAGAAATATTTCAGGCTGTTTTAAATAAATTGCATTCAAGCAGTTGTAATTAGTTCTATACGAATATTAATTTAAGCATTATAAGTGGCTTTATTATGATGCATCGTTCGTATAAAAAAACTATCTCCGGAAAAATCTCTGAATTAGAACACGAGATTACAGAGCTCAATCAAGAATTGATTAAAGCTCGTAAAAAGAAAGATCTCGTTAACAATAAAGAGTTTCTAGACAAGTTAGCCGAGCAGATCCTCGTCCTCGACCGCCACGCTAAGGAAGTAAGCGAGCTTAGCTCTTGGAAAGGTGCCGAATTTATCCACTTTTTCCTCAAAACACCTTGGGGAGCACCCATGGTGATGAACTCCACCCTTCTTGAAGCCGCCATTATCTACCCCGATGAAAACTCCGAAACTTCCCAACTCCATGAAGTGGTCAAACAGATCGTCAAATATGCCCCCCAATGCGAGATCCCCTTCCTCGAGGCTCTCGACAAACTCAGCTCCGAAATCCGCCGTCACAAGGGCTCTCACCACTAGTCGCCCTTATGTCTGAAGAATGCTTCTCTATTTCCGTTTTCCTAGGCTCCATTTTCCTCGGCGCAAAAACCATCCTCTTCCCCATCTTCCTCAAACACGCCTCCGCCTCCAAACGCGATCGCGAAACATTGCGTAGAGAGCCTAAACGAGAGCTTGACGAAGAGAGTCTCTAGTCAAGACAGACCCTTTAACAAAAACTCCTTCATCGCTAAGAGCTCTTCTTCTGCTTTAGTTCTATCGACATAGTTGCCTTGTACAGCTCGGCGTATTTCTAGTGGTATCCAAAAATCATACCATTGATTAATCAGATCGTTATCCTTAATCTCAGAAGCATCTAATGCTCCTTCTAATTCTCCAACAACTTTGTAAAAATCCTGCGTTTCGTGATTAAGATAACTTTCTATGAATTCAATCATGCTCTTCCACAAGCGGATTTGATGCTTATTAAAAGAACCTCCTTCTAAAATTGGTTGAAGAGATTGAACCAGCTCGCGCAACGTGGATTCAGGACACTCAAATTCTGGACCTTCTTCTAAGACAAATAAACCAATCAGTATTTCTTCTAACTCTCTATCAATCTTACCGCAATGTTGCAGGTATATTGTATGGGCCCAGCTTCCAATCCGCTTAGGTTCGTAGCCCAAATCTAATTGAACTTCTAAAGCTTTTGCAAATGCACTTTTTGAGTAAACCATAAGCTCAATCTTTAACTTTTTCCCAAGCCTCTTTAGGCACCCCAAAATCTTCCAAGGCACATTCCATTGCAAGCTCTAAAGTATCTTGAAGATAATCGCTCACACATTTACCTTCCTCAAACACATAAAGATAAAATCCAGCTCTCAAATCGTATTTAATTTCATACGATTTAGAATCGAAAGAACAGTTTTTAGCTTGCCATTTCATATTTTGGAATCGCACTAAGCTTCAGGTAATTCTTGTGGTTTTAGCCACAGGGCAATAATTTCCCCACTTTCTATCGTTGCCACACACTGGGGTGCAAACTCCACCATTTCTTTCCCCATCGTCATAGGATTACCAATACAAACCCATCCTCTTTCCTTATTGAGATAAATCGGCCATCTCTTGTTTTCATTTAATCTATGAGAAACCCCGAGCACTTGCGGTTTATCCAGTAGAGCGACAAGGGTATAATTTTTACATCCTCTTGGGAACTCCCTTGTTTCTTCATACTTAATAAGCGGGCAATATCCCCACACATAGAGAATTTTACTCTCATGATCGATCTCTAGCTGCAAGTCATTAATTAAAACGGATGTCTCTCCACTCTCAAAAAGAGGCTCTACATCAAACGAGTGATCTTTACCTATATACACTAGAGAAAAATTCCCTTCATTTACCCGTTCTTCTACCAGAAATTTCACAATCCTACCTTTTGTGATGGAAAATCATAGACCTTTTTCGTTTTTATACCTAATGAAGCTCTTTAAGCTATGTAAATAGCTTCCATCTATGTTTTTTAAATCTACCCCTGTCAAATACTGAATACCATCCCAGATTTTATCTTCTTCATTCGGAGGATCGTATTGTAAATCATTTTCGTCCTCTGCCAATTGAAATTTGAGAGCCCAAGCAGCTACTTCTTCTCTTGATTTTTCTTCTTTGATTAGAGAATCAAAAACCTGCCTCAACTCGCTTACAGAGATTTTCAACGGTTTCTCCAGGCCAAAATTAGCCCACACTTTCGCCTCTTCAAATTCCCATTCTACCCAACAACCTCTCTCTTGACCAAACCCACATAAAGAGATGCTAGCATCTGTAACTTTCATTTCACAAATATCTTTCAAGGTCTCAATTGTTGATGGATTTAAGTCTGACCATGTATCCGTTTCCGAATCAAATTCACTAATCGAAAGTTTTTTCCAATCGCTGAAATACAAAGTGCCTCTGCCAAGCTCATAGCCTCTATCCCTATCTAACCAGGCCCCTTCAACAGTTATCGCTACTTTCTTTTCGTTCAGACTATATGCAAATTTTTCGATAGCAAAATCTGGAAAAGAGAGCTTTTTTACCATTTCTTCATCTAGAATTTCCACTATTCACCTAACTTAAATTTGCAGCTCAAATGCCCTAAAGCAAGTCCATTTCCGTGTCTATATCAGCTAATCCGATCTCTTCTTGCTCAATATTAAAAGATTGAGCTTGTTGCTTCATAAGATCAATCACCTCATGAAATGCCATAAGATAACCCGTGTTGTAATCGGTATCCTCTAAAATAGAATGGTCTTTATCGTATTTAGCGGCCCTAGCTTTTTCTTTAAGCAACATACCTAAATCGTAGGTATAGTTTTTAAATTTATCGGTGCTCATTAACTCTCTTCCGATTTAAGTGGGTTGTTAAGCACAGATTCACAATTAGAACAAATGATCATTTGATATTTAGAATCTGACTCCCATGCGTGATTACAATCAGGGCATACAAGCCAAGAAGACAATGCTACAGTAGCCGTCTCTAAAACATTTGGATCAGCTTTTTTTAAATATTCATCTCTCAGAGAAGTCACCAACTTACTTATAGTGAAAATCGATCCATCTATCTCAGCTTTGTAGTCTCCTTTCCATCGAACTATTGAACCATCCTCAATACTGTCTTGTATATATTCAAGACTATTAACTTCATCGCGAACATTATCTTTCCAAGTTTCAGGAACAGTTTCTAAAGCTTGTAAAAGACCACTTAAATCGCAAACGAGGGAAAATAAACTTAAGCTACCTTCAACAAATAAACTTATCTTGTTTTCCATCAATCTAAGCTGTCTTAGATCGTATTTATCTTGTGTAATCATCGCTTGTATTTTGGGTGATTCTTATAATTTTCATTCCCTAGAGATTTTTTGAGTTTTTAGGTATTTCATCCGGAAGAGGACCTCTCACATTTTTTATCCGTTCTCTAGAGGAAGCACCAAATTGCTTATAATTTTCCCTCGCTTCGTTGAGGCTTTCTATATTAGCTCCTCCCCGAAAATTGGGATGTTCGTATTGGACATCATCATCTTCCCAATTACAAACAGGGCAAATTTCAAACGTGTCATGAGTGTTTTCGGATAAAGTTAAGAAACCGCAACAAGCACACGGGAACAATTCATCATTTTCTGACATTTTTTAATTCCTTGTTTCTAAATATGTCATTCCTTCTCTTGGTTTAAACATTGTTTTTGGGAGGCCTTCCTTACTGTATACAACAAAAGTATTGGTTTGTGTTTCATAAATAAGAATTTCACCATTTGTTCTCAGCTTAGTTAATAATCCATTCCCAGATTTACCAACAAACGACCGAGCATGATCTACGTATTGCTTTGCATTCTGTAAATTAGGAAATTCTTTCCTATGGTCTTTCCAATGGCAATAAGCATTTTTAACCGATGTTTTTTTCTTAGTTGAAGTCCAGATTTTATTATTTAGGATATTTTTGTTAATATAAGAACTTTCAATGAGTGCGCTTTCTGCGATTCTCACAGCTTGAGTTGATATTCTACTTAATTTATAAACTCCTGCAAGCCCTCTCACAGCACCGTATCCCCCAATAATCAAGGATCCAATTTCACAAGTGGTTTTGCTGCCTGAGCGGAAAGAGCTGTAAGTGGGGTCGGTGAGGTCTACAGAAAGCTTTCGTGAAATTCCCTGATCGATATAGGCTGTACGGTCTTCTTGCGACTGCAAGAAGCTATTTGTCATGTGCATTTTCTCTAAAAAGGTGATGTCTAAATCGCTTGCACCTAAGTGGAAAAAGGAAGACTCCCAACTATGCAAATAATCCATAGCAAAATCAACCACACCATGCATAGATCCAATAAAGGCATTGTAATTCGATCTCTCCTCCGAAAATAAACCTGTATAGTCTACATATCTTAAGGGATTATTTCGGACAAAGGCGTAAAGGTTCAGGGTGTCGATATCACCAGCGGGATCTTCTGTTATCCATTGCTTAGTGATAGGATTGTAATATCTTTTACCGAAGTAGATTAATTCACTTTCGGGGTCGTAATGTTTGAGGGCATATCGCCAAGGGTTGGGAAGAGTTTCTATGACCTCTACGGAATTTCCGAAGGAGTCAAAAGAATAACTATTGTGTATGGTTTCTGTTTTTATATCAGTTATATATTTCAGCGAGCCTTGAACATCATAGAGTGGCACAGTCAAAGAGTTATGTAAAAGCAAGAAAGAAGGACGAGCGGGAGGGCCTATTTTTACAGCTTGCGGATTGAAGCTATTATTGTAAGAGGCTATCTCTTCGAGACCGTCATAGAGAAAATGTTCATCTTGGTAAGAGAGAAGCGGACCTCTAGTTTTGGAAATACGACGGTCTAAAGCATCATAAATATAAGTATAGTCTTTGTATTTTACGAGGCGATCAAGAGAGTCATAGGAACCTAGAGGATCATTGGGTTCTTTCCTCTCCTCTTGATTAGGATCGTCGTAGTGGGAGTCAAAGGTGTATTCTTTAGAATATATGAGATTATATTCTTTTGTAATTTGTGAGAGGGCATCGTAGATATATGTGGTGTCTCCTATTTTAATAGGATTACCCAGCACATCGTAAACGCATACTTGTGTAAAGTGAGGAATAGTCAGCTCTGTAATTTGCCCTCTACCATCCCTTGTGTAGGAAGCATAAGTTTCTTGCAGCAGTTCCCCTGCTAGATTGTAATTAGTATAGGCTCGTTTTTGTCCCTCGTATCCCACCTCACGAAGATAAAAATCATAGCTGTAGGTGATTGTAGAAATTCCTGGTAAGGTAAGAGAAGTTACTCGGTCTAGATCGTCATAAGTTTTAGAGACAGTAAATTCACCCCATTTTTCCTCTAAGATATTTCCAAAAGGGTCAAGTTTTCTTATAAAACCATCCCCTTGAAGAAGTCTTCCACACTTGTCATACACAAACCGATAGTCGATATCTCCCTTAGAAGAGCACACGGTTTCTAGGTCTCCCAGCGGATTATAGGTGTAGTTAATGATAACACCATCGTATTTGATCTTACTGGCTACTCTATCGGTCGGGGTATAAGTATATTTAGTGATACGATCTGAAACATTGGAAGAAATGCGTCTATTACACACATCATACGTGTAGGAGCGGACTAGAGTTTTTTTATATTCTGTTCCTTGGAAAACATCTTCCTCGTGGAAGAGAAGATTACCGACAAGATCGTATGTGAACTTCTCTCTAGAGAGCACAGTTTCTTTTTCAATGCGCTTTTCAACCAATCGCTCATAGATGTCAAAAAGCTCTATAACACGAAGACCACTTGGATCTATGGTCGTTTTTTCTAACACACTATCTTCTTTATAGAAAATAGTTGTAGGCTCATCTAGGCCATCTCTTTTTTCAACTAGACGCTTGTATGCATCATAAAAGAAAAGCTCTTGCCTATTACCTGTAATAATCTTTTGTTCGTTACCTTCAGAATCATAAACAATGCGTTTCTCAAAGAAGAGATTACCTTTCAGGTCACTTTTAGTTTCAAGAGTGACTCTATCTAGAAAATCGCGTTTTGTAAAGGTTACAATTCCCCCTTGAGTAACGGTCTCCAAGCCTCCTAAACTGTTATATGTATACGTAGTAATACGACCACACTTCTCTTCTCTAGCTTTTCGACCTGCACCATCGTAACTATAATGAGTGGTGTGCCCTTCTCGATCGGTATGCGATAAGAGATGAAGGGCGTTATAAGACCACTTTTCTTCTCCGCCTGCCCATTCTTTTGATGTCATACGACCAAAGGAGTCGTAAGTAAAGAGAGTAATGACCCCTTCTCGATCCGTATGTTCTCGTAATTTCCCATTTGTATAATAACGTAAGATCTCTTTTGTCCCATCAGGATAGGAAATCTCTGTAGGGGCATCATAAGCATTATATTTATACGATGTAATGCGACTTAAAGCGTCCGTTTTTGAAAGCATACGACCATAGCCATCGTATACGAAAAACTCTTTAGTAGAGCCAAAAGTAATCTCTTTAGGTTTTTTAACGGCTAAATCATAGAGAAAATGTTTTTCTTGCCCAAGCGGGTTTATCTCTAGAATGAGGTTATCATCACGATCATATTTGTATCTTGTTGTTTTACCTCCCTTAGTAAGAGAAGTGATACGTCCCTTGCGGTCGTATGTCATAGTCTCTTTAAGTTTGTCAGAAAAAGGAACTCTAGAGATAAGACGATGCAAATCATCATAAGTATAATAAGCAGTCTCTCCTAAGGGATTAGTCTCTAGAACTACTTGATCGCTTTTATTGTATTCCTTGTGTAGTCTGTAAGCAAAAAGCCCCTGGTCATCGTAGATATCCTCATCACTGATTAAATTGCGTTCGTTATAGTGAAAATGTGTTTTCTTTAAGAGCTTTTCTTCGCTGCCTTCATAGTAAAACTCTTCTATCCATTCCGGTAAGTGTAACCCTGGATTATTTTGCCTAACTTGTATAGCTGTTCGTTTACGCTCTCCATTCGCTTCTGTAAGAATTTCCACTAAGTTGTTATAAGGATCATATTTCCTTTTTTCTTCTAACAAAAGCCCATCTCTTCCCATTACAATTTTATGTGTGATAAGGTTAGTTTCTAGAAGATAGGAAAAATGAGTAGCAACCTCTTCAGTAAACTCTTTTCTTAAAAGACCAAGGTCTTGCTTAAAGAAGCGTTTTGTCACATAAGACTCTTCTTTTCCGCTCCCCGTAAGATCACCTGAAAAAATTTCTTTCTGAGGATTACCAAATTGATCTAGCTCATACTCGGTGCGAGAAAGCCCTTCATTTTCAATAGAGTGTAACCAACCGTTCCCTCCCCATACATACTTTTTCTGTCTACGTAACGTGCCATTTACATCATAAAAAGAGATAACATCTGGATGAAGATTTTTATTAAACACATACACTGTCGTAGTCCCTTCGGGATAAACAACCTTTGTTCTTTGCCGATGCTTATCTTTTGCCTCTTTATAAGTAAATTGATAAACAGAATCCTCTTCATCTCCCATTAAACTTAAGGAGGTGACCCGACCTTTGATATCATACACCGCTTGAAAATCTTTCCCACAGCCTACATGTTTGAGAGTTGATGACCCATCACTCTCATAAACTCTTTTAATTTTTTCTTGAGAAGAGAAAGGGGAAGAAATAAAGAGACCATCTTCTGTAACATACTGCACTTCAGATCCTGTATCTGTATAAACTCTATAAGTGTCAGTTTTAGCAGAGTAAAGAAAAGAGATTTTACTGTAAGTAAACTCCTCTGTCGGGTCTTTAGCTTCGATAAAATCAAGCTTTCCCCCCTTGTAATGATAAAGAAGCTTTTTGCCGTTAAGCATTTCTTCTTTTGTAAGGAAATAATAATACCCCTCTTCCGCTATACGCTTATGATATTTATAAAAACGTAAAGTTCCGTTAGCTGCTCGATACCAAAAATCGTTTTTATCTTGAGCTCCCGCTAAAAGCCTACTATCGAACATAGAACTTACATGTTCACCATCGGTATTAGTAAACCCCACTAAAGGCATCTCAGCCCTTAATCCAAGATGTTTTTTCCTATATTTATAAGCGAT
>CAZBHP010000005.1:16023-17229 GCA_964491795.1 uncultured bacterium
GTAGGTTCATTAAGATAGACTAGGTTGTCATATATCTTCATACTGACATGAGGAGTAAATATCCAAGAACCCAAATAACCATCAAGCCCACTGACCGTTCTATAATAGTTAGGTTCAGCTCTGGTACGTCGTAAATAAGTTGGTTCACAACCATGCGCAATCAGATCAACACTTGATTGCACAAGAGATCCCATTAAAGGACTCACAAGACCGGCAATAAGTTCTTCTTCACGTCGAAATGCAGAAAGTTCTGGAGAAGGCTCTTCTTCAGCAAACAGTGGAAGAAATAAAAAGAGAAATAAAAACCACATAGTGGGGCATCATACGAGAACATCGACCTTTATGTAAAGATCATCTAAAGATTTAAAAATGAATTGGCTTGGAGATTAGAGCGAGATACATTTCGTGCAGAGCCTCAGATAGAGTTGGATGTGGAAAGCAGGTAGCAGCTAGTGCTGTCACGGGGATTTTGTGACGCATGGCTGTGACTGGTTGTATGATAAGCTCTGAGGCATGGGGTCCGAGAATGTGAACGCCCAGGAGAAGATGGGTGTTTGGATCCATGAGTCCTTTGATGAAGCAAGGCTCAGAGGAACCATTTGCGAGATAGCGAGAGTTGGCTGCAAAGGGACTTAGGGCTTTCTTGTAAGGAATGCCCTTCTCTTTGAGTTCCTTCTCGGTGAAGCCAACGGTTGCAATTTCGGGGTGGGTGTAGACGACGTTTGGGATAGAGGCGTAGTCAAATGGGGATGGGTGGCCTTGGATAATTTCAGCAACGGCTACCCCTTCTTCTGATGCTTTGTGGGCAAGCATAGGGGGGCCTGCTACATCACCGATTGCAAAGATGTGGGAGACTTTGGTGCGGAAGTTGCCATCGATTGGAATATAACCTCTGGCATCTTTTTCAATTCCTACAGCTTCTAGTCCAAGATCACCTGTAAAAGGGCGCCGTCCGATGGAGACGAGAACAACATCACTTTCAAACCCTTTTTTCCCTTGAGGAGTTTCTACCTCTAGAAAGACTCGATCCCCTTCTCTTTTACCGCTTATGACTTTAGAAGAGAGATGGAAATGGAAACCCTGGCCTTCTAGTATTTTCTGAAAGGCTTTGGAGATTTCTTCGTCAAACTCAGGGACAATGCGATCCATAAATTCGATCACCTCTATCTCTGAGCCGAGACGTCGATAGACAGAACCGAGTTCAAG
>CAZBHP010000005.1:17239-20624 GCA_964491795.1 uncultured bacterium
TCCAATAATGACCATTTTCTTGGGCACAAATGGGAGACGAAGAGCACCTGTAGAAGATACGATCCTCTCTTCATCTAGAGGGAGAAATGGGAGAGCTACCGGCTCAGATCCTGTAGCGATGACGATATGCTTTCCGCGGATTGTTTCATTGCCTACAACTACCGTCTCGCTTGAAATAAACTTGCCGTTGCCCTTAAAAACTGACACCTTGTTTTTCTTTAAGAGAAAAGAAACCCCTCCGCCCAGTTTTTTTACCACATCGCTCTTATGCTGCATGAGGGGCCCTAAATCACGCTTTCCTACTTCTGTTGCGTGCAAAAGGGATTTAGAAGGTATACATCCCACATTCAGACAGGTTCCTCCAAGGAGCTCTCCTGCATCAACAAGAGCGCATTTTAGCCCTAATTGCGCTGCTTTGATAGCACCCACATAACCTCCAGGCCCTCCCCCTAAAAAAATCACATCAAAGGTTTCCATGAATTAAGATGCACCCCTTATCGTGAATAAAAATTTGCCCGGGTTTTCCAGGAGCTCTTTAATGCGGACAAGAAAGGAGATCGCCTCTTTTCCATCGACGATACGGTGATCGTAACTCAAAGCAAGATACATGATGGGGCGAATCTCCACTTTGCCGTTAATTGCAACAGGACGGTCTGTGATATTATGCATCCCCAAAATACCGCTTTGTGGAGGATTTAAGATCGGAGTGGAGAGCATAGATCCAAACACGCCCCCGTTAGTAATCGTAAAAGTCCCGCCGGACATGTCAGCCACGCTTAGTTTACGCTCGCGTGCTTTTACAGCGAGGGTATTGAGCTCCTTAGCAATCTCAACAAAAGAGAGAGTATCAGCAGCGCGGATCACAGGGACAACAAGACCAGTATCTGAGCTAACAGCAATACCGATATGGGTGTGGGGATGATAGACAATATCGCCACCATCGATAAAGGCATTCACATCGGGAAAGTCTTTAAGAGCTGCAATTGTGGCTGCAATAAAAAATGGCATGTAAGAAAGCTTTACCCCATGCTTTTTCTGAAAGCCCTCTTTCTCTGCATCACGAAGCGCCATGACAGCGCTCATGTCCACCTCGTTGAAAGTGGTAAGCATCGCCGTTTCGTTTTTGACTTGAACAAGCCTTTGGGCAATAGTTTTTCGCAACTTTGAGAGTGGCTTACGGGTAACTTCTTCTTTAGAGGGGGCTGACTTTTCTACAGAAGGCGCTGCCGATGGTATTTTATCTCCAAGTGTTGAGAGGTAATCATCTTTACTTTTGCGAGACCCTTCTTGAGAAATAGGAGCCTTTGGCATCTCTACAGGTTCTGGTTTAGGCAGAGGCGGAGCTTTAACTACTTCTGCTTCCACTTTCACATCGGTGTCAATCGTTGCAATCACTTCGCCAATTTTGAGGGTCTCCCCCGTTTTTCTTAAATGGGCAACTTTTCCACTTGCAGGGCTTGAGACTTCAAGAGAGGCTTTTTCTGAATCAATTTCCACAAGAGGCGCCCCTTCTTTTACAGTAGATCCGTCGGGAATAACCCATTTGCCAAGGGTCACCTCTGTAACAGACTCACCCGCTGAGGGGACCCTCACTTCAATTTTCCCCATGTGTCGCCTCCTCAATAATCCGTTTTTGCTCCCGCTCAAAAAGTGCAGGATATCCCGTATCAGGGATAGAACTACGTGGGCGACCGATATAACGAAGCGGTGCCCTTGCACCGATAATCTCTTCTAACTGTGGCTGCAGATACTCCCAAGCCCCTTGATTACTCGGCTCTTCTTGCACCCAGACAAATTCCTTAGCCTGATGAAGACCATTTATCACTGTTTTGAGTTTCTTGGGAAAAGGGTAGAGCTCTTCAAGACGAATGATTGGTTGTTCGCTCTGTTTTTTAAGTTCATAGTAGATTTTTCCTGTGCAGAGAATGACACGTTTACCTGGGCTTTTCTCGAGGTTATCACAGAGAATTTCTTGGAAAGAGTCGGAAACAAAATCGGAGAGCTTAGAAAAAGATGCACCTAGTCGGAGCATGCTTTTTGGTGTCACTACGATCAAAGGTTTTTTCTGAGCGGAAAAGGCCTGTCTTCTTAGGAGATGGAAAAACTGGGCTGGCGTTGTGGGGTAAACGACACGCCAATTGTCTAACCCTGCCAGTTGTAAAAACCTTTCAAAGCGACAAGAAGAGTGCTCAGGGCCGCTTCCTTCAAAACCGTGAGGAAGAAACAGGGTTAGATTAGAGATGCTCGCCCATTTTGTCTCACTCCCCGCTAGATATTGGTCGATGATCACCTGGGCGCCATTGACAAAGTCTCCATACTGCGCCTCCCAAATCACCAAAGCTTCGGGTTGGCCCAGGGTATAACCAAATTCATATCCCATAGCGCCAAATTCTGAGAGAAGTGAATTGTAGATCTCAAACTCTGCTTTATCGGGATTGAGATGGGCAAGAGGGATATAGATCTCTTCTTTTTCCTGACTATACACTCCAGCGTGGCGGTGAGAGAAGGTGCCCCGTCTAACATCTTGTCCCGAAATACGAATGGCAGTGCCTTGATCCAGAATAGTTGCGTAGGCAAGCATCTCGGCAGTTGCCCAGTCGATATTCTCACCTTTTACAAGGACCTCTTTTCTATTCTCAAAGACTTTGAGCACTTTTGGATGAGCTGGGAACGCCTCTGGAATAGAAGCTGCGCGTATGCCGATTTTTTGCAAATAGTCGGATGAGAGTTTTTCACCTTTTTTCTCTTGGAAAGAAGGAGATGTATGCTTCTCCTCGTAGGGAAGATCTTTTTGTTGGTAGGCCTTTTCAAGAGCATCATCGAAATGCTTTTCCATAGTTTGTAAAGCTTCGGATGTAAAAACTCCATCGCTTATTAGCTTTTGGGAAAACTCACGATAGATACTCTCTTTCGATTTAATCTTTTTGTAGAGGCTCGGGTTAGTAAACATGGGTTCATCAGTTTCATTGTGCCCCCAAAAACGATGGCAATTGAGATCAATAAAAACATCGATACCAAATTGTTGCCGAAGCATGAAAGCAATCCGTATCGCTCGAAGCCCCGCAACCGGGTCTTCAGCATTGACATGCATGATAGGCATGCCAAAAGCTTTCGCGATATCTGTGCAATAGCGAGTTGACCTCCCTTCATCAGGAGTTGTGGTAAAACCTACTTGGTTGTTGATGACGATATGAATCGTCCCGCGCACCCCGTATCCCTCTAGAGCATTCATCTGCAAAGTTTCATACACAACCCCTTGCCCCGCAACAGAAGCATCGCCGTGAATAAGAATCGGAAGGACACTTCCCGCTTTTTTTGCAATTTTGCTCTTTGCTCGGACAATTCCTAAGACAACAGGATCTACCGATTCTAAGTGGCTTGGATT
>CAZBHP010000006.1:0-19084 GCA_964491795.1 uncultured bacterium
CATGTTTTAACTCGTCTCAAATCTCTTATTTTTCATCCGTCTGCATCGGCCCTGTTTTTAACAGCGGCCTTCTTTGACGTCGATCTTCGGTCTGATAAAAAATAAGAGCGCATTCTTCGAAAAACACGTAAATTATAACTTAAAAGACTATAAAACGAATTTCGAAAGAGGTCTACTTAATACCCTCTGGATAATTAAAAAATTTTATACGCTTATTCTATCTATATAAAAAAATTTAATCCACTTAATTATTGAAATTAAAAATTGTTTTTATTTATAATTATTCATTATTAAAAACATATAAACATAATAAAAAAGAGGTATTTTATGAGTTTTCACACTTCGCCAATTAGTGGCCCACAAGGGGGCGCCAGCGCTGCATATTTTACAGCAGAAGCTCCACAAGAAAGAGCTTTTATCAGCCCGGAAACAATCGAACGTATAAAATTTGTAGTAGCTATCGCACTAATTGTGTCTGTAGCAGCTCTAATTGGCGCAGGGGTTGCAATGGGAATTACAGCTGCTATTATCTTTACCGGAGGTGGAGCTCTGCTTCCGATCGGGATTTCTTTGGGAATAGCTGCTGGATCAGGTGGTCTAGTAGGTGCTGTTGCAGTAGCTGTTACCCTAGCTATTTTGAGAATGAAGGTAGTGCAAGCAGAGGCTAGAGAGGCTAGAGAGGCTGGCCAGAATGCTGATTTTTGGGATGGTGCTATGGGTAGGGGTGGTGCGCCTCTGGAGGCCTCGAGGAGCTAGGGCAAGCTGGTAGACATCTTTAGCCTACTTAATGAACGATTAGCTAAGCTGCAATCCCGCCCTCTCCAGGGGCGGGTAAAGCGGCCAATTAATCAACCAAGCCTTACTTTTTCAGAAGAACTCCTCCTGCTGTTAGAAGAGGATTTATTTAATTATTAATTATTAAAAACAGATAGACATAATAAAAAAGAGGTGTTTTATGAGTTCGTTAGTTCCGCCAATTAGTGGTCCACAAGGGGGCGACCGTGCTGCATATTTTACAGCAGAAGCTCCACAAGAAAGAGCTTTTATCAGCCCGGAAACAATCGAACGTATAAAATTTGTAGTAGCTATCGCACTAATTGTGTCTGTAGCAGCTCTAATTGGCGCAGGGGTTGCAATGGGAATTACAGCTGCTATTATCTTTACCGGAGGTGGAGCTCTGCTTCCGATCGGGATTTCTTTGGGAATAGCTGCTGGATCAGGTGGTCTAGTAGGTGCTGTTGCAGTAGCTGTTACCCTAGCTATTTTGAGAATGAAGGTAGTGCAAGCTCAAAAAGCTAGCCAGCTGGCTGATCCTACGGCTTTCACTCATGGGAGCTGTCCGCCGCCGCCTCAGGACCCATCAGCACACGTTTGGTCAAACCCAGCTGAAAGATTTGAAGTAATGTAATAGTCTAGAACCAAAACAAGCGAGAAACATGTCCCATGTAAAATAGTTTTACATGGGACATGTTTGTTTTTTAACGCCTTGGCTAAGTTGTAATTCCATCCCTTCAGATCCTCCTGTAAAGCCGCCAATTAATCAACCAAGCCTTACTTTGTCAGAAGAATTCCTCTATTTTTACGAGAGGGTTTTTAATTAAAGTTAACATTTAACAAAAACTAAAGATTTATAAAATAAAAATAAGTTATACTTCTCTGAATTGTTTTTTTTTGTTTTATAATTATCTACATAAAATTAACAACAAATAATTAAAAGGAGTGTTTTTTATGATGTCTACCGTAACAGAAGGCCTTGGAACGAGAAGACTTTCGCCAGAACAGCAAGCAATGAGAAGTTTGCAAAGAAAAGAGACTTTAAAGAAAGTTGCAATTACTGCAGGGATTATTCTTGCAGGAATTGCTATCGGTGCTGCAGTAGGCACTGGAATTGCAGCTGCAGTTCTTTTTACAGGAGGCTTAGCTCTCCTTCCGCCAGTTATTGCAACATCCATTGCTGCCTTCCCAACACTTGGAACCCTAGGAATCGCTGGCGGAGCCGGAGCTGTAATTGGCGTCGGAATTGCCTCTGTTATCGCATTTGTGCGTAATACAAGAGCTGCCTCTGGCGAGCCTGGGGCCCCACAGGGACCAGGAGCAGATGATCCGCCGCCACCGGGAGTGAGGATTGAGGCTCTTCCTGAATTAGCAACCGATTTACCGCTTCCGGGTTCTCCAGTAGAACCGAGAAGACCTCTCGAGCTTGTTCCTCCAGTCAGAGTTGAGGAAGTGCTGGGAGATGATGTAAGCCATCATTCGTTGCCTCCTGTTGGGTCGCCTACGACTCGACCAAGTGGAGTTGCGGGGTTCGTTCCTCCAGTATTGGAACCTTTAACAGGAATTCCGGCAGCAGCAGTTCCGGCAGCAGCTCGTCAACGAAGAACCCAAGCAGAAATAACCGCACATTTGGGTCAGCCTACCAGAAGAGACCGTGCAGGGACTCCTCAGCCCATTTCAACGGTTCCCCAAGCGAATAGACCAAGAAGCGCCTCCGTGGTAGGAGAGCCTTGGGAAGAGGGTGCTGATAGGGGAGAGATGCGAGAATGGATTCATCATGAGTGGCATCTCCCTGCAGTTGAAGAGAGAGATGATGCGTCAGCCCCAGCCCCATCAAGGGCGCCAGCTCCAAAACCAGCCGGGATACTCACAAGAATCAGTAACTGGTTCTATACTAACAAGAGCTAGTAAGCGTTATTTTTAGTAAATTATCCATATACCTAGTCACAATTTGACTAGGTATATTTTATTATAAGTAATAAACATTTTAACCCAACAGATGTTGATAATTGATTGTTTTTAAAAGCTTGATTTGTGCATAATGTATTAATTAAAGATTGTGTAATTTAAACAGTTAAGCAACCGAAGAGGGGCCTTTTAGGGATCACTCGGACTGCTTAAGTGAAATTCTAACAAAAAATAAAAGGAGATAAATATGGTATTACCAGCAGGATGGCAAGTTGGAGCAGTAGCGCATGCGGCACTGGGTGCTGAAATAGATCGACGCCATGCCCAGTTAGGCATGGTCGGCGCCGTCGCAGAGCGGGTAAGAGCGTATAATATACCTGTAGGGGGTGTTGACGCAAGAGCAGCAGACGCGGAGAGGGGGGCTGCGCCTTTATCTCCACTTACAACAAGACAAAAAGCTGCAAGGGTTGCGTTTTACTTCATAACGATGGCTGCCATAATGGCCATAGGCACAGGTCTTGGAGTTGGAATTGCAGCGATTGTGGTTTTGACAGGGGGAACAGCTCTTCCGGCCGGGATTGCTCTAGCGATTGGCGCAGGTGCAGGAGCAGGCGGGTTCGCTGGATTGGGAGCTATTGCTATGCTTAAAACAAGCAAGCAGGAGTTTATCGATCAGTCGAATGCAGTTGCTAGAATGTTCTAAAAACAACTACGGTTTTTAGAAGAAAGGATTGAGGGAGCGGGTGGTATACTCTTCGGCTGCTTTTGCGATAAAGGCAGAAAGAGGCATCTCACCATGTAGGACGTTGTCTCTTGATCTAAGAGTGACACTTTTATTTTCGCATTCGCGATCGCCGATAGTGAGCATATAGCTTACTTGGTCTGTTTGAGCCAGGCGCACTTTTTTGCTGACAGATTCTTGTGAGGCGTCGACAGTGCAAGGGATACCGGTTTTGGAGATCTCTTTTTCAACTTCTTGTGCGTAAGGAAGGTGGCGATCGGCTACGGTTAAGATGCGCACTCCTCTTGGATTAAGCCAGAGGGGGAACTTACCAGCAAAGTGCTCTATGAGAATAGCGAGGAAGCGCTCCACTGATCCGTAAAGGGCACGGTGGATCATAATGGGCCTTTTTGCTTGGCCATCGGAGTCTGTGTATTCTAATTTAAAACGCTCAGGAAGCGACATGTCGAGCTGAATTGTTCCACACTGCCAAGATCTACCGAGAGCATCTTGGACATGAAGGTCGATTTTAGGACCGTAGAAAGCGCCGTCGCCTTCGTTGATTTGATACCCTCTACCCCACTCATCAAGGGCGTCTTGAAGCCCTTTAGTGGTGTATTTCCAGTCCTCATCGCTGCCGATATGTTTCACAGGTTTTGTGGAGAGCTCGATTCGATAATTAAGACCGAATGTTTTGTAGATGTTGTCAACGAGAGCTAAAACATCGAGGATCTCTTTTTTAATGTCTTGCGGACGCATAAAGATGTGAGCGTCATCTTGGTGGAAACAACGGACCCGTAGAAGCCCAGATAGCGAGCCTGAGTGTTCGTGTCTATGGACGTAGCCGATTTCTGCAACGCGCAAAGGAAGTTCTCTATAGCTATGAGTTGTTGAGCCGAAATAGAGCATACAGCCGGGGCAGTTCATAGGCTTTACAGCGTAGGTGCGCTCATCGATTTCACTTACATACATGTTCTGGCGGTAATTTTCCCAGTGGCCAGACTGCTCCCACATCTTCTTGTCGACAAGAGAAGGGGTTTTAATTTCGATGTAGCCGGCTTTTTGGTGGAGCTCTCTCCAGAAGGCGAGAAGTTGATTCCAAATTACCATTCCGTTTGGGAGGATAAAAGGCATGCCAGGGGCTACGTCGAAGAAAGTGAAAAGTTCCATCTTGCTTCCGAGCACTCTATGATCGCGCTTTTTTGCCTCTTCGATTAGCTGTAGATACTCTTTTAGCTGTTTGCGATCGGGGAAAGAGATTCCATAGACTCGTGTGAGCATTTCACGGCTTTGATCTCCACGCCAGTGTGCTGCAGAAGTTTTAAGAATTTTGAAGGCTTTAATTTTGCCCAGGTAGGGAAGGTGGGGACCGCGGCAGAGGTCAAAAAATTCTCCCTGTTGGTAGGCTGTGATAGCAGAGCCTAGAGGAAGGTCTTTAATGAGCTCGACTTTGTAGGGGTTTTTACAGAAGCGAGAAAGGGCCTCTTCTTTATTAGCGAAGGTCGTCTTTGTCGGTTTGGCGTTTTCTGCTAAAACTTTTTCGATCTCGGCTTCAATTTTAGGGAAATCATCCTCAGAGAGGTTTAAGTCGGCAAAATCGTAATAGAAGCCGGCATCGATTGCAGGGCCAATGGTTGGTTTAGCGTTCGGATAAAGACGGAGAATCGCTTGGGCTAGGATGTGCGCAGAAGAGTGCCAAAACACCTCTTTGCCCCGCTTGTCTGAAAAGTTACAGATTTCTACTTTGTCCCCAACCGCTAGCGGTTCGAAGAAATCTTTAAGCTCTCCATTGACGGTGAGAAGAAGCGCTTCGCTTGGGTCTGTGAGGTGAAATTTTTTAATGAGATCATATCCAGTACAAGGCTCTGTTACTTCCCACTCTTTTTCGTTACATACAGTCATAAGCACCGCTTTAAAATTCGATCGGTATGAATATACCAAAGGGGACCAAGATTCGCAATACCCCTCTTTCTAAATATATATTACAAAAGTTGCGATTAAAAATTTTTTACTATATGGCGTAAGTTTGGGGTGGTGTATGAAAAAATATCTGCTATGGGGCGCGTGCCTTTTGCTGCAAGAAGTGAGCGGGGCGGTTGAAGAGGGCCCCTCTTCTATGCGCATAACGCTTAGAAATAGGGAAGCAAAAGGTGTTGGTTACACTCATGGATACACAACACTAGCTGGTTTTTTCAGCCCTCAAGAGACATACAGAGATGATCTTGTTCCGTTTGTGGATCTGCGGGCGCACATCTTCAATAATGGAAGAGCTGCAGCAAATGTGGGAATAGGGGTTCGTTATTTTTCTACGCCAGACTATCCTTACTTTTATGAGGCCCCCTTTCGGATCTTAGGGGTCAATGCTTATTGGGATTATCGCCACACGAGTGAAAAATCCTACAACCAGATTTCTTTGGGAATAGAATCTTTAGGGGAGTGGTTAGATTTTCGGATGAACGGGTATATCCCGGTTGGTAACAGCGCAAGCTCTTATTACAACACAGGAGTTGGTTACTTTTCAGGAAATAGCCTTTTTATTGAGAGGAAAAGGCAATACTCTTTAGCGGGATTCAGTGGAGAATTTGGCGCTAGTTGGAATGAATGGCCTGAGTTTCCCCTCTATTCTGCGGTTGGGGTTTATTACTTACAGGGGAAAGAGGACACCACCTGGGGTGGGACTGCAAGGGTTACTCTTACGGCATGGAATCTTCTTGAGCTAGAAGCTTATGTCTCATACGATCACCTTTTTAAATGGATAGGGCAAGGGCAGATTGGGCTTGCGATCCCGTTTGGTCCTAAAACGACAGTTGAAACGCGAAAAGGGCAGTGCAAAAAGAATGCAAGAGCACTCGCAAGAAAAGCAAGACAAGATGTCCAATTCAATGAGATCATCCCAGTCGATACGAAAAAAACGGCCTTTGCAGCCATTGATCCCCTTACAAATCGCTCTTATATCTTTTGGTTTGTTGACAATACAAGCTCATCAAAGGGGACTTTTGAAGATCCGTTCCACACCTTGGCCGATGCAAGTGCTGTGGCAAACCTAGGAGATGTGATCTACGTCTTCCCAGGAGATGGGACAACGACTGGTCAGGCAGATGGAATTACTTTAAAAAATAGACAACAGCTTCTGGGAGCAACTCTTGAGCATTCTATAAGCACCACATTTGGCGAGTTTTTGATTCCTCCCCAGGCAAATGGCAATCTACCTGGGATTACCAATGGAAATGGTGATGTAATAACCCTTGCAAGTGAAAATGTTGTGTCTGGATTTTACATCAGTAACACAAATGGTGTTGGGGTGGGTGGACAACAAGTGAATAACCTCTCCCTTACACAAAACGTCATTGAGAGTTTAGACTCTATATCAGGACTCTCGCAAATTGCACTCATCAACGCATCTGGTGAGATCACGATATCTGAAAATGCCCTTTTTAATTTGATGAGCACAGCTTCAGTTCCTGGGATTTTTATAGAGAATACGAATATCATCGGAAGTATTTACAACTTATCAAACAATGTGATCAACACAGATATTGGTATCTCTCTAGATTTTACAGATAGTTCTCAAAATATTTGTAACCTAGCAAACAATCGCATCTCTTCAGTAAATGATGGTCTCTCTCTTCAGGTAACCAATGCGCAAGAAGGGCTTTTGAACACTTTCAATATCAGTAATAATACGCTTTTGAATGACTCTGGAAATACCCTTGCTTGTTTTTTAAACGGGGCTACAAATGGCACTTTTGCTTTTTTAGGAAACTCTTTAGGTGCCCTCGGCTCCTCTCCTACAGTTTTTCAAGTAAGTGATAACGCTATTGCCTCTTTGCAAATAACTGATAACCGGATAGGAATCCTTTCTCTCCAAATTCAAAATCAAGGGGCGGTATCCTTTGCTAAAATTGCAAACAACTCCCTTATCAATCAATGCAATCTCGTGGTTCAGGATCAAGCAAGCTTAAGCTCGTTTCTCCTCTCTTATACCGACGTCTTAGGAGGATTTGATCTTACAGCAACCGATTTTGGATCGATTCCTTCGCTACAGGTCACACACAATAAAGTGTTAGGAGCGCTTTCTCTAGATATAGATGAAGGAGCTTTTTGTGCCTTTAGTGTAAGTGACAATAACATCGTCGCTCCAAGTCTTGGATTAGAAGTTCGAGGAGGCGTTACAAATGGATCCGCCCCTCTCTTAACAGGGACGATTGCCCGCAATACCATTGTTGCAGGCTCTAATCCCCTTGTCGTTGAGCTAGCAAACGGCACCCATTTTTCTGGATCGATTGCAAACAACACCTTCAGCACTGTCAACGCATCTCTTGGCAACTGCCTCATCACAGCCGCCGATCAAACAAGAATCTCTTCTCTACAAGTCATAGGAAACGCCTTCTTCGGCTCTTCAAGAGGGATGTTGGTTGATCTGGAAGATCTCTCTATTGTAAATCTTGCAGTCGAAAACAACTTCTTCTCCCTCCAGACAACAAGTGGTATCCAAGCCACAGTAAGCAATACTTCAACTTTGATTGCTGATATAGAGCAAAACAAATTTACCGGGTTTGGTGAGAACGCCGTAAACGTTCTCAATGAAGATAGTGGCTTTACATGCATGCGATTTCTCTCTAACACAGCCCTGCCGATTCTTGATGCGTATCGTTTTGAACAATCCGGTGGAACATTTAACCTAGAGCCGCCAGAAGACAATCTAGGAGAGATCACCACCGTAGGGACGATCACCCCCGTATCTTCAAATAGCTGCCAATAGAAGGAGAGAAGAGTTCTTAAATCGTCTCTTCTTCCTTTAATAGTTCCTATCGTTTTATCGTATTTAACGTTATAAAAATCTGACTCCCGTTTGGTATAAATCTATTCTATCTCTGGGAAGGTGTGATTTTCTCTAAAGAAAATAAGTTGTTGGTTTATTAAGAAAGTGTTAAAAACTGTAAACTGTTTTTATTATTTTCTGGTTTGGGGGGAGGGTGATAGGGCGATTGTGTGTTGATGTGTGGGGAGTGGTTTTATCTTATGGAGATTCTAAAGATATAGTATCTCTGGCTCTTGGATGCAGAGAATTATATGGATTAGTAACACAAGCACATGCAAGGGTTCTTGAGCTTGTTCTCGCCCGTTTGGAGTGCGGGGTTGGACTGAAAAGGGACGAGGTTTTTGGTTGGAACTGGAGAGCGTATCGCCCTGTGGGAGATAGCTTTCTTTTGCAGAAGATGCACCTCTTAATGCAGGCGAGATTTTTTGTTACGCACACAGTGTGGGGACCACCGCAACGAATTTCTTCGCCATTTCTTTTAGAAGAGGACACACGACGGTTAGTCGAATACTGTGCTAGGCCCACTTCTGTAAATGAATTAAGAGTCCCTCTAGAAGAGATTAAAGAGTGTGTTCTTAGAAGAGATGTCATAGGAGCTAGAAGATATCTTCGAGACCTTTCTTTAATACAAGGAAAGTTTGCGCATGAGCGCTTGGTGAGAGAGATAAAACCCCTTTTAGTTGGAGCTTTGGTTGAAGTGGCAGGGGCTCAATTTATAGGGAAACTCGCCCCTTTCTTACAAAATCGTGAGATTCTTATGTATGCTTTTTTAGAAGCAGCGAAGCAGGGAAACAGATTTTTTATGGAGTCTTTTCTGGAGTTATCTCATGCAGAAGGGCTCACCACTCAAATCAGGAAAAAAGCTTTGTGTAGAGCAGCTCATGCAGGACGCGTAAACGTTGTAGAATTTTGCTTAGAAAAGCTGCACCAAGAGAGAGAGCTCTCTTGTTCCTTAGAGCAAGCTGTGATAGCAGCAGCCCATGGGAGAGCTTTAAACGTGATCCAAAGCCTTTTTCAAAGAGCTTCTAGTGTTAAAAAAGACCAGGGAGTAGTGAGAGCGATTTTATCCATAGCAGCAGAAAATGGAGATGTGGCAAGCATTGAATGGATTTTTAGCAGCGTCTCTCCAAAAGAGATGTGTCGAACTGCTCCGGCCGGGGCTTTATGGAAAGCTGCCTACAAAGGCCAGTTAGAAGCTTTTAATGTCATCTTGCGAGTCTCTAGAAAAAATCTCGATCAGAGAGCCTTTAGCAATGCTTTATGTATTGCGCTGTATGAGAGACGTGTTTGTATTACTCAAGCTATTATCGGTTTGGGTGAGATAGAATTGATGAGCGGTTATCAGCTCGGAAACATTTTAGTTATAGCCGCTCGCCAAGGCAATCTAATTCTTCTTGAGACGGTTCTTAGAGCTCGAGAAGCTTCTAAAATCAATGTGGCAATCTTTACAGATGCTTTAGACGAAGCAATGCATAAAGATTACAAAGAGATTTTACAAGCTCTTCTCAAGTTTCGGTTGTCTCGAAACGTCTGTTGGAGAGTTTTGCGTAGAGCTGAAGAGGCGGCAGGCGTTCAAAGAGTAAGTGTTTTAAAGCGTGCTTGGAAGAGGCTAAATTCCTCTTTTCTTTTTGTTGCAGTGCGCAAAAATATCTCTTGGGTGCTAACTATGGTGAGGGTCTCTTGCGCGCGGGTAAGTGCAGTATATAGAATTTCTAGCCCCTCCTCCTCAGATCCTTCAGGAAGGAGAAGAATCACATGAGGGAACTCACTTCCTTGGCTTTTGTGGATTGTGAGAGCAAAGGCGTATTCATAAGGTGGGAGAAGAGAAAGAGGGAATGAGCGGTCTTCTGAAAAGTAGGCTTTACCTTTTCTGATATATCCAATATCTCCATTCATAAGATTTGTGTGATAGTCATTTTTAGTAATCAAGATGGGAATGGATTCGCCTTTCCAAGCGGCATAAGAGAGAGAGTTACAATTTTGTGAGCCGTGAACTCCTGTGGCAAACGGGGAGAGGAGCACCTCACCTTCTCGAGTTACAAGGGGCGGGGATTTTGCAAGGGGAGCAAAAGTAATCTCTGGAAAGGCACCGCTTTGGATTAGATCAAAGCACTCTCTTCCTTTGCCCTCTAGAATAAGACGTGCACAGCTAAGGAGACCTTTTTTATCGGTCCTTTTAGTTTGATCAAGATGGGTGTGAGGAACTTCTGCCATGTTGGTAAGGTCTTTGAAAATCCCCCTTGTGCCGATCGGAGAGAGTTGATCAGGGTCACCTACTAACACAAGACGGACGCGAGAAGAGAGAGAGGTAAAAAGCTCTTCAAAAAGAGATAGATCAATCATCGAACACTCATCGACAAGGAGGAGATCAACATCGACCCAAGATCTACTTTGCCGCTCTTTTTCGGTTAAAGAGAGAAGGCGATGAAGAGTTTTTGTGACAACGCCTGGATGTTGCAGGCGGGAAATCGCTTTTCCAGTCGGTGCGGTTGCGATAATTTGCGCATTTGGATTGCAGGCTAAAAAAGAGGCAAAAATCTCTTTAGCTACCCGCGTTTTGCCGCTTCCTGGGCCACCTGAGATGACGCTGATTTTTTTGGATCCGGCCTCCAAAAGAGCTTTTTGCTGCGCTGGATAGAGGTGAGAGGGGGGTGAAAAGGGGAGAGGTTCCACCTTTTCTTCTAGCATCTTTTTAAGCTCAACAAGAAGTCTTGTCTCGCTCTCCCAGTTGCGTCGCAAATAATAAGCATCGCCTAGAGAGACTATAGGACCTTCTTCTTGTAAAAGAAATGATACTTTTTCTTGGATGCCCGGGTAAAAAAGGGAGGCAGCTCCTTCTCGTGTTTTTTTAAGAAGGGTTCTCAGAAAGAGATACACCTCTTCATCGTCTCTTGCCCCAAGAAGTGTTTTAGCAAATCGATCGTCGATATCAATCATAGGTGTAGACTCCTTTTTCTTTACCTCGGAGGAAGAAATAGAATACCCCCTTAAGATCAAGCTCTGGGAAATAGTGCTTGAGAGCGGATTCATAGATCGCTTTTTGGGTGTGGTATTGGCTTTTTGTCATCACCATCTCAAGCGTTTCTCGATCAAAATCTAGAAGGGAGTGGAACTTCCAATCAAGAAGATAAAGAGCTCCATCTTTAGAAAAGATAAGATCGGCAAATCCTTTGATCAGAGAGTTTTCTGCAACTGTATAAGTAAACTCTGTTTCAGGGATCATCGCGTTTGGATGAATATCTTTGAGGCAAAAAGAGCCGAGCGGGGTATGAAAAGCTGCGTAGACAAGGTCAAAAACGTGTTCGGTAAACCCCTCAAGTGCACTTGCATAGAGGAAAGTTTCAATTTTTTTGGGCCACTTTTCGACAGGGACAAAAAAGTAAATCCCCTCCTCTACCCATTTTTCTAGAAGAGAGTGGAGAAGAACTCCAACTTCTTTACCTGTTGGGATAGGGTCATTTAGAGCGGGCGGGAGATTAAAAGAAGTATGGGGGGCAAGAGAGGAAAAAGAGTGGATCTCTTTAAGTTTAGGTAAAAGAGGGAAAGGGGCTTCACAAAGAGTTACCTCTTCAGTAACGAGCTCTTCTTCCCTTACAGGTTCAACAACGTCTATAAAAGTATGCTCAATCTTAAGCGTGTCTAAAAGAGATTCAACACTTTCTTTGGTAAAAGGGCTTGGAATATGCTTTTCTAAAAGAAGCTCTAAAGGGGAGGCTCCACCCTCGGGGGGAAGTTTTGCTTCGATAGGAAACAAGATAGAGATCCTTTTCTTAGCCCGGGTAAGGGCAACATAGAGAAGACGAACTTTTTCTTGATCGAGAGTTTCATAAGAGGAGAGTATCTCTTCGTGAACGCTCCTTGTAGATGTCCCCAAAGCAAAGACGTAATCGAATTCAAGCCCTTTACTCATATGGGTTGTCAAAAGCTGTATCGCATCTTTTTGTGCAAGTGGAAGTGTTGCTGTAGAAGCATCGCCTAAATCTCTTTTTTTGCGCATCTCTTCGAAAAAGGTAGGTGTTGGAAGTGACGGAGAGCTAAGTAAAAGAGAGAGCATTTTTGTAAGATCAGTTCTGTATTGAGGAGTTTGAGCAATTTGAGCCCGATATCTGCCCAGGAAATGAGATAAGAAAGGGGAGAGCCCTTCCTCAGAATAGATCGTTTCTAACTCTTCGAAAAATGAGAAGAGTGCGTGCGCTTTTGGATCATCGATAAAAGAGAGAAGAGATTGCGGAGGCCAACCAATCAAAGGGTGGAGGGCAAACTGTTTGATGAGATTCAGACTCCGTTTTTTGTAAAGAATTTGAGAGATAAGCTCAAAAAGGGAAAATACTGGGCTCTCTGTGATCGACTGTTGCTGTAAAGAAAAAGCAGGAAGGCCCCGTTCTTTTAAAAACTGTAAGAGGCGCTCGATTTGGAAGCGGTCTTTGAGAAGGATTGCAAAAGAGGAGTAGGTAAGGTTTTCAGCTTTTTTTAACCGGAGGATTTCAAAGGCAATGAATGAGAAGATAAGCTCTTCTTCATAGCCCGCAAAGAGGAAGAAAAACAGGCCGGCATCATTTGCTACCATTTCTTTTCCACTTTTAAGAGGGAGATATTCGATCTCTCCAAAAGATTGTGGAGGTGACAAAAGGAGGTTTAGCTTTTCTAAAAGAGAAGGATGGCTGCGGTAATTGGTCGAGAGGGAATAGATGTTTTCAAAAGAGGTGCGAGCTTTTAGAAAAGTTGGAAGATCCCCTCCACGAAAGGCGTAGATAGACTGTTTGGGGTCTCCTACCACCATAAATAGGGAGGTGTGATTTTGATAAAGGGAGTGGAGGATCTCCCATTGGAGAGGGTCTGTATCTTGAAACTCATCGATAATGACTGCTTTGTAGCGCTTGCGCAGCGCATCTCGGAATTCTCTATGTTGCAGGGCTTTGACCATAGTCTCTAAAAGAAGGTGGGTAGAGAGGCTCTCTTTTTCTTCTCTTTGTTGGATTTTTGCGGCCATCCGCAAAAATAGCATAGTAGGATGAGCAGCTTCCTTCATCAGTTGACAAAACTCTTCTATTTCAGGGGTAATTAAACACCCTTTCTTGAGATTTTCTTTTGTCAGTAGATCATAGAGGGGCGGTGTGGAGGCAATCAACGTATCTAAATCGTAAGCTGTGATGACTCCATTCATTTTTTTGAAAGAAGAGGGCAAAGCAAAAAGCTTTTCTTCTCTAATGAGAGCGAGAAACTTCTTTTCCAATTCTGCAAAGGGGGGAAGGTTTGGAAGAACAGGGTTCGTGCTGAGAAAGGCGGTCATTTTTTTGATGAATTTTGTAAGGCTTTTGCCAAAAGGGCGCAAAAGCTGCATCAACTGGCTTGGACTAAACTCCTCTTCTCGATAGCTTACACGCAAGGTGTCTAAAATAAGAGTTTCTCTCTTTAGAAGCTCATTAGCTTGATTATTCGATCGATTGAGGGCAAGCTTTGCTTCAAATGCATACTCTTCGAGCATCTTGTAACAAAAAGAGTGGATCGTGTGAATTTCAGCTAAGTTGATTAAGCGGAGCCCATTTTTTAGAAGAAGAGTTGGATTTTTTTTGTATTCTTCTAAAAGTCTTAAGTGGATTCTATTTTTAAGGTCGCGCACCCCTTTATTGGTGAAGGTTGTTAAAAGGATTTGGTCGATTGGAATCCCCTCTTCGAGAAGGCGCGCTACGATGTGTTCAATCGCAAAAGTCTTTCCGGTCCCAGCAGAGGCTTCTACAAAGAGATTTCCTGTAAGGGGGATAGTTTTGTCTAAGCAATTAAATTCTCTACTCAAGACTCCTCCAGAGCTCTTCTACGTGTTTCTCCCAAGGGTAAATGAGGTTCGGTTTAAAAAGATCGAGATACGGATCGGGGAAAAAGGGCTCGCTTTGAACAAGGAGAAGAAACTTTTCTTTGTCTCCTTTAATGAGGGGCGAGATCCTCTCTGGCAGAAGAGGAGAGATCTCTTTAGTGGCAGCTCTGAAATACTCTAGGAAAAGGGAGAGATTCTCTTTTGGATTCTTAAGAGAAAACTCTTTTTTGTTTCCGTCTTTAAAGAGTAAAGTAGTTGGTAGCTCTCTAGTCCCTAGCATAAAAAGGTGGGGAAGATGCTTCCAAAGCTCGGCAATAGAAAACGCTTTTGGGATAAAAAGCCCCTCTTTTGTCATGTAAGGGAGTTTTCCTTTAATCTCTTCTGAAAAATAGATGGTGGTCAGATCTTGAGGAGAAAGAGAGTGGGACTTTAACCCCTCTTCAAGGCTATCGACCTCTTTTGTTAATTCGCGCTTAGCGCCCTCTAAGAAAAGGTGTGAAGGGAGCTTATTTTTGGAGAGGGCCTCTTCCAAAATAGCTTCGCGACTTTTTCCTTCTAAAAACTCTCTAGAAAGGAGAGCTTTTTCTAAAGAGGAGAGAATAAATTCACTCATCTCTTTTTTCTCTTCTAAAAAGACCCCTAAAACGTTTTGAGAGTAATATTGGATCGGGTGTCTGGCAACTTTTGTAAGATCTGTGAAGGCGATGACTTTGTCTTCTAAAGGATTTTTTAAGAGGATGTCTGGCATTTCAAGTTTAGGTGCTAAAGGAAGAGGGGGTAGGGATGGTCTTTCAATTTTGAAATGGGCGATTCTTTCAAAGAGAGGTGTGAGTAGAAGTGAATGAGAGAGCGGCTTTCCATCAGAATCGATTGCAGAGTAACTTAAATAGAGCCTTTTTCGGGCAGAGAGAAGTGCTTGGAGGAAAAGGAACTTATCTTTTTCAATCGCAGCATCGTCTTTATAGATACTTCGTGAAAGGTGTGATGATTTATGAACCTTCGGAAAGCTCTCTTCATCAAGCCCCAAAAGACAAATAATTGGGTGTGGTGTTGTTGCCCCTTCTTCAAGGGGGTGAAAAGAGATTCTAGGCCGAGGTGGTTTGCTCGCAAGAGAGTATTGCCCTTCTTGCACAAGCTCTCTAAGAGAAGAAAAAGGGAAGGGTGTGTCGCTTGGATAGATAAGAGAGCCCATACGTTGTAAGAATGAGTCAATCTCCAGGGCTGGTTTGATATATTTTGCAAGTAAGGTTTTAACCTTCTCATAGATTTCATGGAGGGTAAAGCTTTTCTCTAAAAACCCTACATCTTCATACAAGCTTTCTATGAGTGTCATCCACTTGGCAAGAGAGTCTATTTCGCTAAGAGAGAGAGGGGAGGATTTGTAGGGGAGAGTTTCAAGAAGAGTATGAAAGGCCCGCTGCCAGGTGTTTTTATCGGACACCTCAGTCTCTTTTAACACATCTTGACACATCTTAAGATCGTATCCCCACTGGATGTTTAGACTTTCGACTAAAAAATGAAAGAGGCGAAAATCTTCTTGCCGTAAGCTAAAAGCCTCACTTGCAAAATAAGGGGAGGAGATAAGGGTTACAATCGCCTCTTTACTAAAGCGCTCAGAGGAGAGAGAAAATAAAAGATCTACAATATAGAGCGGTGAATTTTGTCTAACACCTTTGATTTCTGCTATATGAAAACCTATGGGAGATGCAGGATCGCCAAAAATAAGTTCAATATAAGGGGCATACAGGGGAAGATTTGGGGTTAAGATAAGGATGTCTTCGGGGAGTGCTGCTTCTTCCCGTATCCATTTCTTTATATAGGAGTGCAAAAATTCTACTTCCACAAAGGGTGAGGGTGCTTCGATGCACTGTAGAGATTCATCATAGATAAGGTCATCTCTTTGAGTGAAATGATAAACATCTTGTTGTAGAAAAGCTAAAGTAGAGCTCCCTTCAAGCTCTTCATAAGCATCCAAAAAGTCCTTCTCTATGCAGTAGGTGTAAAACGGTTTGGCATAGCCACTCCAATTAGCAAGCTCGGGATTTCTATCAGAGACAAGAGAATCAAAAGCGTGCCTCTCCGATAGGGTGACGTTTTCTTTTTGAAATTTTTGGTCGAGCTTTGCAGACAAAGCATCAGAGAGAAGATCGCCCCAGTAGTAAGGAGTAGGAGAAGAGAAATAGATTTTGGTCTTATAGAAGTTAAGGAGGGAGAGAGCTATTTTCGGCAGTCTATTTATCCCAAAAAGATGGACTTCATACGGAATTTTTGGCTTTGTGAGAAGCTTAAGAGTAAGGCAGGGGAAATCGATGGTCTCTTTTAAGATATCCAAGAGGAGCTTATTCTCTCCAAAGAGTTCGCCGCCTTCCCAGCCCCATTTGTAAAAAGCAAGGCCCAGGGTTCGAGATAAAGGGGCAATTTTTTTTTCATCTCCACGGATATAAGAGGAAAACAGGGGAGTTTTTCGAAGGATGTCTTCAATGTGCAAAGAGAGTTCTCTTCCGGATAAAAGAGTAGGCTCGTTTGGGTGAGCGAGAGTAAAGAGCAAAGAGAGGGTCTCTTCTAGTTTTGCAAAACGGATGCAATGAAATACCCCCCATCTTTTTATCGCTTCTTGCATAATAAAATCTTTTATGCGATTGCTAGGGATAGCAACAATAATTCTTTTAGGAGGGGCTTTTCTTAATTGAGATAGATTAAGAAAGAGAGCTTCTTGTAAAATTTCAAATTGATTGCTCATGATAATCCCGCCGGTGGGGTTGCAGGAATCTGATGGGTCAGGTAAAATAGATGCGTTCATTAGATATAAGGATACCACCTATTATTGCTCATACAAATAGAATTTCTGGAAAACACGGTCTTTGGTTCCTAAACATAGCCCAATTTCTGACTGTCCTTAACGATAACCTTTTTAAATTTTTAACGATATACCTCTTGATAGATATCAAAGGGAGTGCTTCGACAAACAGCATCCTTTTTTGGGTGGGGATTTGTTATGTCCTTCCTTTCATCCTTTTTTCTACTTCCGCGGGGGTTTTAGCCGATCGATTTAGTAAGCAGAGGTTGATTATCTGGCTTAAGCTCTTTGGAGTTTTAGCGTTTGCCTTTGCGTTCTTTATGTATGTTTATCGGATTGAGCTTGGTTGTTACGCGGCTCTATTTCTCCTCTCGATTCAAAGCGCTGTTTTAGGGCCCCCTAAGTATAGTATTATCCCTGAGCTTGTTCGGCACGATCAAATTTCAAAAGCCAATGGTCTGATCACTTCGTGGTCGTATTTGGCTATGATTTTCGGGACTTTTTTAGCCTCTTTTGTGACTGAAATTACGCAGAAAAACTTTCTTGTGGCTTTGACGGTCGCCTTTGTCATCGCTGTGCTGGGCTTCCTTGCGAGTCTTTACATTCCGGCAACGCCTCCACAAAAAGGGTCTGAAAAAAAGATTACACCGTGGATTTTCAAAGAGGTGTATGACACCTTAAAAGCTTGTCGAAAGACCCCAAGGCTTCTTATTTCTGTCTTAGGTTCGGCATTTTTCCTCTTCATTGCGGCCTTCTCACAGTTAAATATCATCCCGTATGCGATGAATACGCTACAAATTTCAGAAGTCCATGGCGGGTATCTTTTCTTTGGAGTTGCAGTTGGGATTGCCCTTGGAGCTTACTCTGCAGGGCGAATTTGTAAAAAAGAGGTAGATCTTGGCCTTTCTTGTGCGGCTTTATTTGCTATTGGAATTCTCTATTTAAGCCTCCCTTTTTTAGGGGGAAAGCTTTACACCGCCGTAGGAGTTCTGGTCTCCTTGGGGTTTTTTGGAGGCCTTTTTGCGGTTCCTCTCGGTTCCTATATTCAAGCCTTTAGTTCTTCCCAGATGCGCGGTCGCGTGGTTGCATGCAGCAACTTTTTAAGCTTTGTAGGGGTTTTAGCAGCATCTGTCTGTCTTCTTATCTTTACTTCAGCTTTTCAAGTCTCTGCGGCGGGAGGCTTTGGTCTTTTAGGAGTGCTGATCATCGGGGTCTTTTTCCTCTTTTTGCGCTACCTAAGCGTTCCATTTCTTAATTTCTGTGTAAGATATCTAGTTCACCCCTTCTTTGATCTTCACTATATGGGATATCCTTTTGGAGATCAGGGAAGAGAAGAGAGGAGCATCCTTGTCTCAACCGATGGTCAGTGGAAAAACATCATGCTCCTTTTGGGAGAAAGCACAAAAATTCAGCTCTTTGTGGTGAAAAAAGAGAAAGAGTTTTTTGATCCACTTGCCAAACTCTTTGCTAACATTACCATCGTCTACTTCGATGACAAAACACCCCTCGATCCGGCCGTTATCCACAGAAAAGCCAATACCAATTCGTTCTTTTTTAAGCCGGTCTATTTTTTCACGACACGAGATGCTTATAAAGCCTTCGCTAAAGAGCGCTATTTTGAACGGCTCTCTCAAGAGTTTCAATACAACATCCGTTTTTTCCGTGTCCGTAGCACCAAGATCTTTCCAACCTCTTTAAAAACCCTTCTCAAACGCGAACAAAAAACTTTTCATTTCCAAACCAGCCGCGCCCTTTCAGGCGTCCTCCAAACCGTCCGCGACTAATACCTATTCTAAGGATTTTATGCAAAAAGTTCCCCATGCCTCAATAGACCAATCTCTTTTTCCTGAAGCCATATTTGGCCCTATGGTTGAAGCAACATATCCCCCCTCTCCTTGCCGGCCTCCTTGTCGGTCACCCACAGCGAATACCTGTGCTGCCGTGGCTGAAAAACATTTTGCTGCTCGTGCTACTGCTCCTCCAGGGGAGCCTCCCAAAGAAAGAGCGGTATCAACTACTTCAGAGTCTGAAGTTGAAGAAGGAAGAGAACCCACACCCAAGTTTCTTCGGGGATTGGTTAGGGATTTTCTTGAAGCAAAAAAACTTCTAGAAAAATCCCCACCCGCCACTCCATAGAAATTTCGGTTGTCCTTTCCACTTTGTTGCAGGGACAAAATTAACATAAAGGACAATGCTTCGCTTGAAATATCCGGGCGTGCTTTTTAAAGCATCGCCCGGGAGGGCGCCACT
>CAZBHP010000007.1:0-8567 GCA_964491795.1 uncultured bacterium
CCTTCGCCCAGTTCTACTTTCACACAAGGAAAAGAAGAAATCCTCCAAGTTGAAGAACCGGTATCTGCTAGCCCACATGAAACTAAAACCCTTCTGCAAAAACCTTGTAAGCTTTCTTGGTTTTCTGTAAAAAGTCTGTAAAATAAAGGTTCTAGATCGTAGATAAATCGAGTAGCGCGCGCTTCTAGATTCAGCTCTTTCCATTTAGGGCTAGGAGGATATTGATTAAAGAGCATCCAACTAGTAAGAATTTCTAGTAATTCAGCCTCAGTGAAACGTTTATTCGGGCGGCTATAGAAGGCCATGATTTTGTGTAAATGGACAAGGCTCATCGCTTCTGGAGGAAGAGTGGTCATAGTAAGCCATTGATTAAGGCGAGGGAGGGGATCAAAAGTGACTCTATCTGGGTAAATTTCTTGTAAGCGGGCAATAAGTCGGATAAAAAAGAGACAAGGGTAAACATTAAAGCCACTTGCACTCTGCTTATCACAAAGAAGGGAGAGGCTTTGCCTAGTGAAGGTGTCTAGTTGAGCAACCAGAGCCTGTGATTGAGCAATTTCCTTAAAAAGAGGGATATGCCAGCTATCATCGCGTGTGCAAATAGGTTTGTAGAGCATCAACTCAACAAGGGTCATTGCATCCGTTTGAGAAAGACGGGTCACATTTTCTCGTAGAAAGAAGAGTAACAATGCGGTTTGAAACGAGGAGCCAGTTTGAGTACGTGCAAGGAGTTTTTCAAAAGGGATCCGTGCAGCAGCTCTCCAGGCGAAGAGGGTCATGACCTGTCCTTCGGATGGAAGGTCGGAAACTTTTCTACCTAAAGGCTCTTTCGTTACTGCGCCTTCAATGGTGTCTTCTCTCTCAAAAGCTTCGGCTGTAGTAAGAGCGCTGTGCTCTACGCGGTGCAATCCCGAAAAACCTATCGTTTCTTTAGGGTAAGCATAGGTAAGGGTCTCTTTTGCAGAAGGGTACGTATGCCCTATTAACCATTTGCTCACAAATCCCCTATATTCCCGAGAAGGGGCCACAGCTCTAGTTGTCACTTCCTCTCGAGGAGGAGGTGAGCTATAGCCTCCAAATAATTGCAGCCAGACGGCCGCTTTCATGAGCTGTGCGGCAGGCCAACTATCTCCAGTACTAAATTCCTCTAATCCCTCTGTAAGTAAGTAGGCAGCTTCTGTAATTTCTAAAGGAGTGTCACAACGACTCTCTGCATGAAGAGCTTCCACTTTGGCTGTTATTATACCTCGATCAGAATGATTCTTAGAGGCTTGGATTGTTTTGAGTAATAGATAATCTGGAAGGGCCTTATACTTCCCCTGAGGTGTTAGTTCGCTGTAAGCTGTAGAAAACTCGCATAGGAGACCTTTGGTGCAAGGAAGAGTCTCTAAATAATTTAAAAGTTCACATCGTTTTACTAATTCTTGCGGGTGGAAAAAAGTGAAAAAGCGATCGTGCATTTGAGCGCGGAAGCAGGCGACATATACTCCGTAGCCATCGAGAAAGTTTTTCTCCGTCGCATCTAGTCGAGAAAGCATTTTATGCAGGCCACAAAAAAGATGAAGAGCGGTGTTATGCTCGTGTGCGTAAAGAGAGCGGGGATCGACAGTCTTTAGAGCGTAATTTCGTAGCAATTCGAAAAGAAATGCGGCTGATCGCTTTAAATCTGGAATAGGTATCTGATCCCAGAATGTTATGTGCATAGGGGGGAGGATTTCTGTATACTTTTCTATAGCAATTCGATAGGCGCGAGAAAGACCAATAGGCACGCGTGCCACTGTAGTTAGATATGCCTGCAGTTTTTCAAGAGAAGCACAAAAATCTACAGGACTAGGAGTAGTTGGAAAAAGCGATTGGGGAGAGGCTAATGATAGGGCCCTCTCTTGAGTTATAGAAACTCTAAATCGAACCGCCCCATCTAAAATAGCGGCGCGATTAGGTGGTTTTGCACCAACTCTCCAGATAACCCTATTTGGCTCTCTTAGTCTTTTAATCCGCACTTTCTCTTCCACAACATCAAGGGCATGTAAAAGTTCACTAAGGGTTGCGTAACGTCTTTGCATTTCTCTATCGAATCTCTCGGGAGAAAATCGCTTAGATAAAGAGAGTAGGTGGTCTCTTGCAGCAGAGCGTAAAATATGACGTAACTCATCAGCTTGGATTAAACTTTCAGCCTCTCTGAGTTTATCAACTAAAGGAGGGTCACTATTAAACCAGATTGTCTCCTGGGTTTTAGCAAACGCTAAAATAGTTTCAAAATCACAGGTGCTTTTCCAAGTGTCAAACTCCTCTCTTAGTTCATAAGCCATCCATGCTTTTAAAACTGTGGCAGAGCAGCTTCCTCCCCTTTGGTGAGTGCGAAAATCTGTCAAGCGAGTAGCGACCGTTCTTCTTTTTGAAGCTAAAAAACCAAACCCCTTCTCATAAATACTCTCCGCAGATAAAAAAATTGCTGACCCTGAAGTCGGGATTCGATAGTTTACAAGACGGAGAAAAAAATCAGGGGAAGATCTTTCAACGCTCTCTCCTAGGCACAATAAACAAGGAGAAATATCTTCAATCACCTCAACTGGAGCTCCAAGGGCTTTATGATCGTGAGAGATACCTTCGTGATAGCGTAAGCCGTCGCCTGTGTTTATAATGTAAATATCGAAATTATTATTAGGCTTACGGGTGATTTTATAGAGCATAGCGTGAGCAGCTGTGCCGCCCCAGCCGCCGATCATAAGGTAACTTTCGTTTGGTCTCAGACTACAAACTTTCCCCATAATAGTAGTCGCTATACTTACAGCATCAGTACCTGTCTGATCAGCTACAGCTGTATCTATCATGGCTTTTAGGCGTGAAAGAAGAGGTAAATGTGTTAAATAAGCTGATAAAAACCTCAAAGCATTAACTGGAGGTGCTCCATCCCACCGACTGCCTTCTAATTCTTTGTCCATGTGCCATAGAGCGAACATGTGAGTGGTAAGGAAAGGAGTATAAGAAGGAGGAGAGTCGAGCGGTACGCCTAATCGCAAAACTGAATGGACTTTAAGATCCATCTCAGGGGGTGGGGGAGCTGTAATCGGTGGTATACGATGAGAGCCTCTCTGAAAAGTTTCTAAACAAGCTCTACCAATAGCTTCCCAGCTTCCAGGCATGACAGGGGAAAACCCTCGATCGGGAGAAGGAGAAGACGAGGGGCCGAGAGATGAGGCAAGAGCATCTGAAGAGCCTGAAAAAGCTTCGGTTGTCATAATAAACGGTTTAATTAATAGTCGATGATAAGTATAACACAGGGGATTTTATAAATATAGTTTTAAAAATATAACTAATAGTTATTTTTTATTATAAAAAAATAACTTTAGTAGTTTTTCGATGATCGGGCCAATACCCGGGAAAAGAAGCTTCTTCTAGTTGATAGCGGCTTTGAAGAATATCTAGTAATTTCTTAAAAAACTCTTCTTTGTTAATAAATTTTTTTAATTTCGTCAGAAACTCTAGGTGTGTCCGTTCTTCTCGATAAGTAGGCTGTCTTTTAGGGTGGAGAAGTAGGTTCATATTTTTTTCTTTAAAGTCCCAGAGAAAAGAGGTGTGATGTAGAAAACGGCTGGAGCGTAAATATTGGGCATTACCCCCCACCTTTTTGTCTCCGATCGTGTAGTCATTTTCTCTTACTTGAAAGTTATCCAGACCTAAGGCTTCTCTATAAATTTCCCCTGTCCATTCTAGAATTTCTTTCGGAAAGGCTTGTTTCTGGATAATGAAGGTGACAAAAAGAGTGTCCTCATCTACAACGACAGTGCCGCCTCCGCTAAAACGCTGGATAAGGGGGACATTCTCTTGGAGAGCGAGCGGTAGGTTCACAAGCTCTTTCGGATCTGAAGAGTTGCCGAGAACGATATGCCGAGAAGAGCCGTGGTTAATAAGACACCAATTCTCCGTACTTGTCCGTAAAAGCGCCTCTTCTATTTCAAGTTGCTTTAGAATAGAGAGGTTTTCAAAAGAGAGGTATTTGAGTAGCATAGCCGCAGTGTAGCAGATCTTGTAGTTTCTTAAGAAATTTTCTCTCTCATTTCAATAGACATTTCGGCTGCCCCCTTTGGGGACAGGATTAACAAAAGGTAGATGGTTATGGAGGAGACGTCACTGGAAGTGAACTTCCAGTGGCGGCTTGTCGAGTGCGCTAAGGACATACGCCCGAATTTTACGAACCAAGTAATTCTTCTTAAAATTCCCCAATTTTAAGACCCGATCGGTATATCTTATTTTCTACTGTTCAAATAGATCTGTTTTTGAGAGCGATGAGGAGAATGGAGATGTCGGAGGGAGTGACTCCGATGAGGCGAGAGGCTTGACCGATGGTTTCTGGTTGGATTTTCGTGAGGAGGTTTTTGGCTTCTGTGCGTAGGCCTGACACTGTGGTGTAGGTGAAATCTTTAGGAATGGTTTTTTCTTCGAGATGAGAGGACTTTTCAATTTCGCGGCTCTGTTTTTCGATATAGCCTTCGTATTTTAAGGCGATTTCAATTTGTGTATTGATCTCATCGGAGTGGTTGGGGAAGAATTCGGGAAAGTCTTGGTGGGCTTTTGCGTAGGTGTATTCAGGGCGAGCAAGGATTGATTGCCCACTGATTACTTTATTATCGATAAATTTTTTGGTCGTTTTTAATCGTTCGATTTCGCTTAAGATCATCTCTTTTTTTTCTTGAAACGCTAGGTATTGCTCTTCGCTGATAAGACCGAGTTTATAGCCGTAGTCTCTTAAGCGAAGGTCTGCATTGTCTTGGCGCAAGAGAAGGCGGTGTTCTGCTCTACTTGTGAACATGCGGTAAGGTTCTTCGAGAGTCTTGGAAATGATGTCTTCGATCATGACGCCAATATAAGCTTCAGAGCGAGGGAGGATGAAAGGGGGCTTTCCTTGAGCTTTCAAAGCGGCGTTGATCCCTGCGATGAGTCCTTGGGCAGCAGCTTCTTCATAACCTGTGGTGCCGTTGATTTGCCCTGCAAAAAAGAGATTGGGGATCCGTTTGGCTTCGAGAGCCATAGTCATTTGCCCACTTTGTATGTAATCGTATTCAATGGCATAGGCAGGGCGCATAATTTCAGCATGCTCAAGACCTTTGATCGTATGGATCATGGCTAATTGAACATCGAAGGGGAGAGAGGTAGAGATGCCGTTGACGTAGATTTCATTCGTTGAGAGGCCTTCAGGCTCTAGAAAAATTTGGTGCCGTTTTTTGTCTTTAAAGCGGACCACTTTATCTTCAAAAGAGGGGCAGTAGCGGGGGCCAACTCCTGTGATCTCTCCAGCAAATAGAGCAGACCTGTTGAGATGTTCTAAGGCAATTTTTTGGGTCTCTTCACCTGTGTAAGTAATCCAGCATGAAGTTTGAGGGAGGATCTTTTTTTCTCCATCGAAAGAGAAATGGACCCCTTCTTCACCTGGTTGCTCCTCCATTTCGGAGAAGTCGAGGGAGCGCTTGTGGATGCGGGGAGGAGTTCCTGTTTTAAGACGTCCAAGAGAAAATCCGAGGGTGCGTAATTGATCAGAGAGGCCAAGCGAAGGTGGATCGCCACCGCGACCTCCAGAGAAGCTCTTATTGCCGATATGGATCCGGCCTTTCATGAAAGTGCCAGAAGAAAGGATGATCGTTTTGCCTCTAAAGACGATCCCTTCTTGGGTTTCAACGCCCAGGAGACTGCCATCTTCTACAAGGAGGCTGTTGATCGTTGCTTGGTATAAAAGAAGGTTATCGGTCGCCTCGAGCTCTTTTTTCATCTCGGTGCTGTAGGCTAATTTATCAGACTGGCAGCGAGGAGACCAGACAGCTGGCCCTTTTGAGTGGTTTAGCATCCGGAAATGGATACCCGTGCGGTCGGCGATTCTACCCATAATCCCCCCCAAAGCGTCGATTTCTCGGACAATATGGCCTTTAGCCGTTCCACCCACACTGGGGTTGCAGCTCATTTTGGCAATAGTGTCGAGATTCATAGTTAGAAGAAGGGTGCGCACGCCCATACGCGCAGCAGCATGAGCTGCTTCACATCCGGCATGACCCCCTCCTATCACAATGACATCGAATTCTTCAGGGAAAGACCACATAAGAATTTCTTAGGAACTACCGTGTTTTATGACGGTCTCTACGGCTACGTTTTTTGCGCTTATGCTTATTCATCTTAAGCTTGCGCTTCTTCTTTACGGAAGACATAATACTCCAATAAACTACGGCAAAAATTTACCATAACACCCCATATTTCGTAAAGAGCCCCGAGGTTTAAAATCATTTTTTGTTGATTTATACCGAAAATAATTCAAGAATCGGTGTTTTTGCGAAGCCGGCGCTCAAAATTTAGAGTAGGCAGGGCCGATGCCAAAGTGAGCCCCTATTAACAATAGGGCGAGTTTTGGCAACTATAAAGTTTGAGATGCATAGCACAGCTAAAAACCGATTCTTGAATTATTTTCGGTATATCCCGAATAGTGGCACTCAATCTCCTCATTTTTCTTCAGTCCAACCACTTTCCAATGGAGATAAAGACCTAAAGAATCACGCCTAAGCTTCCCAAAATATCTATCCTCACCACACAAATGGGGCTCATTCGAGGAGAGTAAGGTGTCAGTTGTGGGGGAGAGACTCAAAAGGCAAACCGGGCGATCTAGGCGTCGACGTAGGTGCTCTAAAGAAATGATCCCTAAAGCTAGGTCAAGGCTCCATCGTAAGGTGTTTTTAAAACCAACGGCTTCTTCGCTCTTCCCCCATCTCCCTTGTTCTTGAAATACAAGCGTACTTACATCTTCTTTGGTTACGGTCACTTCACCAAAGCCTTTCTCAGATGTAGAGCCCCTTTTTACCTGAATTGTAAAGCTTGAGACTGTGCCAAGCTTTTCCCAAAAGGTGAGAAGGATTTGTTTGTGGTCCATCGCTTAATTGAGAGAGTAGGAGCGGAAACTTTCATCGCTCTTAGAAGAATCTAAAGTCTCTTCTTCAGTGTAATTTTGGAACTGTGCAAGGTGTTTACGGAAGGTGAGTTTAACTTCGCCCACCTGACCGTGACGGTTTTTAGCCACTAAAAGTTCTGCCATGCCAGGTTTATCACTTGCATTGTAATACTCACGTCTAAACACAAACATCACAAGGTCAGCATCTTGCTCAATAGATCCCGATTCGCGAAGGTCAGAGAGCATAGGACGATGGCCTGCCCTTTCTTCTACTTTTCGAGAGAGCTGTGAGAGACAAAGGACGGGGATGTTAAGCTCACGGGCAAGGTTTTTGAGCATACGTGAAATTTCGGAGATCTCATTTTGGCGGTTCTCTGAGTTGTAAAAACTTTTAGAGCCAGAGAGAAGTTGGAGATAATCGATTACCATAAAGCCGATGCCATGCACTTCTTTAAGACGGCGTGCGCGGGCTCTAAGGTCGGTGATTTTCATTCCAGGTTGATCGTCGATAATGAGAGAGTGCTTATTCATTTCGTTTACAGCTGCTACAACCTTTTGGTATTCATAGCCATCGATAGAGCCCATCTTAATTTTTTCAGACTCTACTTCAGCTGTAGAGCAAATAAGACGATGCAGAAGCTCATCCGAGTTCATCTCTAAAGAGAAAACTGCCACGGGGGTATTTTGCTTGAAAGAGACATAGCTTGCGATATTGAGGGCAAGGGCTGTTTTTCCCATGGAGGGACGTGCAGCGAGAATAATCAAGTTGGAGGGGTTAAAGCCCCCTGTAATTCTATCTAAATCTACAAACCCTGAAGATAGCCCAGTAACGAGTGCTTGTTTAGGATCACGAGTGGCAAAAGCCTCTTGCTTGGCCTGTAGATCTTTTAAGTAAGAGAGGTGCGATTCTGACTTTACCCCGGAGAGAAGATCTTTTAGACTGACTCCGAGAGTATGATTTGCACTTTGGCTGATGACAAAGAATTTGCCTTGGGCTTCATCAAGAGCTGAATAGACATCGCTTGGTTCATCAAGGGCAAGTTTTTGGATGCCGATAGAGGCTTCCACCATTTGGCGCAGGATCGATTTTTTGCGCACAATGCCGATATACTCTTCGATATAAGCAGAAGTTCCTGCAAATTGGGCAAGGTTTGTAAGATAGCTTACACCGCCTATAGCCTCTAACTTGTCAATACGTTTGAGTTCTTCAGAAATCAGGTGGACATCAGCTGGTTTTTCACTTGCAAACGCTGCCTGCAGTGCCTTAAAGACAATAGCATGTTCCGTGTAATAGAAATCGCTTTCACTTAAGCCATCCGCACCGATACTCAAGGCGCTGGAGCTTGTAAGCATGCAACCTAGAACCATCATTTCTGATTCTCTAGAATTAGGCGCAGCAGTAACTATTTTTTTTGAACTCATGAAGGTTATATTAACTTAAAAGGGGAAATAGCGTCTCTAAAAATTCGGAAAGAGAGGGATTCGAACCCTCGATACCCTTACGGGTATACTTCCTTAGCAGGGAAGCGCTTTCGACCACTCAGCCATCTTTCCAGGGAAACAGCAACTAGTATACCCCAAAATTCTTTTCCCTCAATGGGAAAATATAAGAGCTCTTGGATTTTGCGACCTGATAAAAGAC
>CAZBHP010000007.1:8577-10003 GCA_964491795.1 uncultured bacterium
GCTACTCCAAAAGGGAAGTAAACGGTAGAGATTTCCCGCTAATCGCATTCCAATAAGAAGTATGGATGGACCCATCTGGGTTCTCAATCGAAATGCAGTAGATCGGAAGATAGACATCAAGGGTATGACGTACGGCAAAGTCATTACCAAAGGCGGCCTCCGCCATTCTCTTAATTTTCTTTAAATGGAAACGCTTTGGAATACGCTCAGATGATTTAGCCGTCTTAGTGACCAGTCTATCATCAATAAGAGTGTGGGGGCGGACAGAGAGGCGAGGATTTTGCAGGTGCAGGCGGTATTGACCTTGTGAATGGACAATCATTTTTTTCCGTTGCAGAGTATCAAGAAGGTTTCCCAAAATATCGTTCTCTGTTTGCATAGCGCGTAGAAGGTTTTCTCGATCGAGCACTCCTCCTCTTTCCGAGAGGGTCCGGATGACCCGAAATTCATTGGTCTCTACACGTGCATTGATACAGTCAGCAAAACCATGTGTCTTCTCCCAATGGTTGGTGTTGAGCACCATCTCACCATTAAGAAGATCCCACAAGATCACACCTTCTCCGGTGTGGTTGTCTTGCGTAGAGTATTTGACCTCCATAAATAAATAAGGGGCAAATTTCACTGTCGGCTCTAAAAATTTGTGGCGCTCATCTTTAAGGAGCATTTTTCGATTCAGGTCCATGATTTGCTGAACAGAAAAACGTGCCTCTAAAGTGTGGAATTCTCCCCTCTGGATAAATTCAATCACCTTAGTCTTTAGCTGAGGATTATTGCGATCGATCCAATAACCACCGTAGCCCAAACTTGCTAAACTAAAAAGAAATGTAAGTAGTCTCATCCCTTTAACATAATAAAAAGGGAGAAAAAAATATATAGTTTCTTACTTAGTAAGGATGAGAAACTCTTCGATGTCTTTATTTACCAGAGCAAGGGCGCTTTCCCAAAAGACTGGAGTTGTAAGGTCAACCTTTAAGTGCTTTTGAGCAAGCTCTTCAATCTGCATAGAGCCAGTATCTTTAAGAAAAGCGATATAGCGCTTCTCAAAGTCACCTAGTTCTTGTAGATGTTTATAAAGACCTAGGCTAAAGAGGTAACCAAAAGTGTAGGGCCAGTTATAAAACGGGGTATCTGTGAAAAAAAAGTGCATCTTATAGGCCCAAAAATGGGGGACATAGTCTGAAAGAGCTCCCCCAAAGCCTTCTCTTTGCGCTTCCACCATCAAATGATTGATTCTATCAGGGGAGACAAAGTCGTTTTGGCGCTCTTCATGAAAGCGGACATCAAAGAGAAAGCGGCTATGGAGATCCATTTGAAAAGCGATCGATCGCCCAATTTTCTCATCTAGAAGGGCAATTTTCTCTTTAGTGGATGTGGCATTGCGCAAGGCATCTTCATAACGAATAACACCTAATTGATGCAGATCAAA
>CAZBHP010000007.1:10013-12059 GCA_964491795.1 uncultured bacterium
TTTCACAAATAATCGAAGCCGTTTCCGCAACATTCATCGGATAGTCTTGGAGCATCGGGGGGCGATCATAGAGGACATGGCTATGATAAGCGTGGCCAAGCTCGTGAGCCAAGGTCATCTTAGAGTGAGCGTTATTCATGTATGTCATAAAGATGCGAGAGGCTTTAGAAAGGGGCAGGCTTGTGCAAAAGCCACCTGCTCTTTTTGTCCGACTCGGCTTTGCATCTACCCAGCCCTCTTCCAGGGCCTTTTTAGAAAAAGAGGCAAGATCGGGGGAGATGTTGGCAAAGGCTTTGAGAATCGTCTGACATCCTTCATCCCAGGAAATGTGCGCTTCGTTTGCATCGCCGATAGGGGCTCCAACATCAGCATAAGAGAGACGCGGAAGACCCAAGATTTTTGCTTTGCGCTCTAAGAATTTTCGGCACATGGCTTTATTATTGGCCACAGCTCCCCACATCGCAAGAAGGGTCTTCTTAGACATTCGATTATCAGAGAGCGATTCGTAAAGAAAATCGTCCCACCCTCTATTTTCATACAGCGTGAGACGAAAGCCAATGATATTATTGAGAATATGGGCAAAAATGAGCTCTTCCTTGCCAAGCACCTTCTCTAAGCTTTCATAAGCCTCGAGCCGTTTCTTACGCTCGTGATTATCAAAGTTGTTTTCCAGTTTGCTCAAGTTCAAAGACGCCCCATCAAAAGGAAATGAGAGCCCGCCCATCAGAGTATAGTAAAGAGTGGTAAAAGAGTAGTGACCTGCCACGCTCAAATCACTCACTAACTGCTCTTGGGAAAGGGGCATCCTCTCTTTTACATCTTTGCGTCGTAGCTCTAAAATAAAGGCAATTTCCCGATGTTTTCTGATAAGTTCTTTGAATTCTTCTTCGCTAAGATCGCTTAGTTTCTGATCGAGGGTAAGGTCGAGCGAGTCCATGAGAGCTTCCACTGATTGGCACTTTGCCTCTAGTTTAGCCGCTTCAAGATCCCCCGCATTTTCAGCTGTTAAGCATCCGATTAAAGAGCCTGCCTCTTCCAATTCCTGGGAAAGTCGGGTGTAACGCTCGAACAGATCCTCGCCATCCCAACTAAACTCCTGAATTCTAACTTCTAGTTTTTTGAGTTTTGCGTCGATCTTCTCTTTAGAGCTCCCAGCGCCTTCTAACAGCGTTGCAAGGTCCCAAGTTTGTCTATAAGTCATAAGGCTTCCTTTAAGCTAAGATCTTGTAGCTTACTCTAAGAGGGGAGAATTTGGCAAAGATTTAGAGGAAATCGGGGAGGAGGAGGAATTTTTGGCTGTATTTTATCCAATCGTTTGCTTTTTAACCTGAGTTTTGGGTTTATCAGACTTATGGTTAATATCGAAGAGCAGCAGGCTTAGAAACCCAAAACTCAGGTTTTTAGAGAAAGCTCTCCACTTCCACATTCTCCAGACATTCTTCATCCCAATGCTATACGAAGTTCTCCTCTACCAGCTTAATCTAGACAAAAATAGGGGCGAGGCCTACATTCTTAGGGATGGCCCCTAAAATACGTGTCCTTTCAGATCTTACGATCAATCAGATTGCTGCAGGAGAGGTGATAGAAAATCCTGCATCGCTTGTGAAAGAACTAGTCGAAAATTCTTTAGATGCTAAAGCCAAAGAGATTCGTATTGAAATCCAGGGGGGCGGTCATTTTTTAATTCGGGTGAGCGATGATGGCGCAAGATGACGCTTTTCTTGCCTTTGAAAGACATGCCACTTCAAAGATTAGAGATTTTGATGATCTCTCTAAACTCTCTTCGATGGGATTTCGGGGGGAGGCCCTTGCGTCCATTGCCTCAGTTTCTAAAGTTATTTTGGAAAGTGCTGAAGAGGGGCAAATGGGTACGCGGGTTGAGTGCGTCTTTGGAAAAATCTTGAATCACACGGGAATTGCACGAAAAAAGGGGACAACGATTGAAGTCCGCTCCCTTTTTTGTAATGTGCCGGCACGTAAAAAATTTCAGAAAGGACAAGGTCCCTCTACCCAGGAAATTGTCAAAATGGTGGTGCGCCTCTCGTT